>NZ_JAQOSO010000036.1 GCF_030068505.1 Roseofilum capinflatum BLCC-M114 | reverse complement strand
CTTACCAAGAAGTTCGACAAGCTCATAGCGATTAAATAGAACACGGCCAATATTGGGGTCACTCATTAGACGTTACACCAGAATACTGGAATCAACTGGAATTATTCTTATACTTAATGACGGTATTGGGTAAGGAGAGCAAATGCACCTAATCTAAATTCTGCTGTTCCTTTTGCGTTTTACCGTCTACTCTAACCCACAGACCGATCGCTACTCCCTCAGATATAGGAGATCGGTTTGAGAAGGGTGTTGGATTTTTCAATTGTAATGGGTTCGACGATCGTGACAGTCGATCATTATCCTTTTATTGTAGCTTGAGTTCGGAGGGGTTTACCCGGTTTAGGTTTCGGTTTGTCGTTCTAATCGGGCTTCCATGGCACTGGTTAAGTAGTGTCCTGCCATGACTGCACTGGAGAGATGATAGGTGTCGTAGTCGATGCGATAGAGGGTTTCAAAGCTACTACGGCGTTGTTTATCTCCGAGAACCCAATAGCGCTGAATAATGGAGTCGGGGGCGACCCAACCTTCTCCTTCGACTTTTCCGAGGACGCTGTGTTGGAGAACAAAGGTATATTGGCGTTCGCCACTGTCGAGGCGGCCTTTGTACTGAAAGGAGATGGGGGGGCGATCGCTGTCGGTAAAGGTTAGTTTCATGACCATGGTAAACCAATTATCTTGAGACCATCGGACTAAGGTGGCTCCTCGGATGGCGAGGGGTAGACCATCTTTTTCTAGCCAGTTCCCTTCAATTGTCCAGCGTCCTGGTTCCATTAAGAATGTATGAGCCACGTCGATCGCCTCTAAATCGTTGTCTCAGATGGGTTCAAGTTTTAAGCAACAGTGCTTATGATATGGTTACTAATCATAACATTGTTGGCAGGTTGCTCCCAACGGGGTGCAGGTGTCCCAGAATTTGCCAAGAGTTGGCCCCGGTGACTTGGGGGAGATTACCGGGAATACCGAGATGATGCCAATAACCGAGGATGGCAAAGGCGATCGCTTCTTTAAATTCGGCATTTAAGCCCATTTCTTCAGTTGTGAGGACTGGAATGGGATTTAGGTGGTGTTGTATACGGTCTTTGAGGTACAGATTACGACTACCTCCCCCACACAGTAGCACGCGATCGGGCATCTGGGGCAGAAATTGGCGATAGTTTTGGACGACGGAAACGGCGGTAAATTCGGTGAGGGTGGCTAGGCGATCGGCATCACAGAGGTCATAGGCTTGGCTCTGTTGCCAACAGCGCTGCCAGAAGTCTAGCCCAAAATATTCGCGGCCGGTGGATTTGGGGGGCGGTTGCTGAAAATAGGGGTCTTGCATCCACTGGTTGACTAGGGGTTGGCAGGGGGTTCCACTGGCGGCCCATGCGCCCTGATTATCATAGTGTTGAGCGCCGTTGGTGAGCTGCTCTACGGCTAGATCTAGGAGGCTATTTCCGGGGCCGGTATCCCATCCCCGCACTTGGTCGAGGTGTTGATGACTGTTGGCGGGTAGATAGGTTAGATTGCCAATGCCGCCTAGATTCTGGATACATTGGCTGTGGGTGGGATGGCTGAGGAGGCAGGCATCTACGGGGGGGACAAGGGGGGCCCCATGGCCACCGGCGGCCATATCGGCTTGGCGAAAGTTACTGATGGTGGGAATACGGGTATTGTAGGCGATCGCCTCTCCGCGTCCGAGTTGCAGGCTATAACCGAGTCCTCCATTGGGGGGACGATGGAAGACGGTTTGCCCGTGGGAGGCAATGAGTTGGGCGGGGGGATGTCCTTGCTGTATGTTAAGGGCAGCTTGGCTAAAGGCGTGGGCAATTTGGTCATCAAGATTAGCCAGTTGGGGAAGGGAGAGGGATGCGCCAGAGGCGATCGCCAAAATTTCCCGTTGCAGCTCCTCCCCATAAGCATAGGTTTCCCCTGCCATCAAATTCACCCTTAAATCATATCCTTCCCCAGAAACTTCCACCAGCACCGCATCAATCCCATCTGCTGATGTTCCACTAATTAAACCAATAATATGCATCATTTTACCACGAATTTATTCATTCCTAAACCGGCAGTCGATTAATCGCCTTATTATGGCCAATTAACACCATAGAATCGCCTTTTTCCATCCGTTGAGTCGCAGTCGGGTTCACCTCCAGCTTCTGCCCCTGATGATTAATCGCAATCATCGTTAACCCATACTCATTTCTCAAATCCAACTCTAATAACGTTTTCCCCGCAAACTCTTCAGGAACCAACAATTCCACCATACTATTCTCTGGATCGAGTTCTACCCGCTCTAAAATATTCGGTTTCGTCAAAGAAATCGCCAAATTACATCCCATTTCATATTCCGGGAACACCACCCAATCCGCTCCCACCTTATTCAGTAATTTTTCATGAATTTTAGAAGAAGCTTTCGCCACCACAAATTTAACTCCTGCTTCTTTCAAGTTTAATGTAGTGATTATACTTTCTTCCACATAGTTGCCAATACTCACAATCACCGTATCAAACTCAAATACACCCGCCTGTTTCAATGCCATTGGATCGGTAGAGTCTAACTGCAAAACATGGGTTGCAATCTGACTATTGATGACTTGATTGACTTGATGTTCGCTCGAATCAATCCCCATAACCTCATAGCCCATATTATACAGGGTTAAACAAACAGCTTGCCCAAACCGTCCTAAACCAATCACCGCAAACTGTTGATTATTTTGACGCAAGCGACGAAACCACCCGAAAGATTCTTTTTTCACTGCACGATCTCCCCTGAGTTCATATGGGTACTCCAAATTTCAAGTTTAGAGTTTATATTTTTATTGTCCATGATTTCTAGGATAATCTAAGGATGGGTAGGATTCAAGAGGGCAAGACCTCAGAAACCAAATTTCTTCACCACATCAGCCAATTCTACAACCAGACCCTGCCCACCTGACTGGTATAGTTTAATTGATTACCCGAACTTAATATTATCCAATTAATAAATCTTCTTCAGAATAGCGAATAACCTTGGGTTTCGTATTTTGATAAAAAGAAGCCATAAGCAATAAAATACCCACTCTACCGATATACATAATCAGGATAATCACTAGCTTAGAAAATTGAGATAAACTAGCCGTAATTCCCGTAGATAAACCAACCGTACTAAAGGCAGAAACAACTTCAAAAAAGATAGCTAAAAATTCAATATCTTCAGAAGCAATGCTGACTAAAATTGTGCCACAAATAATCACAAACAGCGAAGCAATAATCACCCCTACCGCCTTAATGAGTAAAACATTGGGAATTTGCCGTTTATAACACAAGACTTGATCTCGCTCTTGCAGAGCGGCTCTAGTTGCACTGAGTAAAATTCTAAAGGTCGTGGTTTTGATTCCTCCCCCGGTGCTACCGGGACTCGCGCCAATAAACATTAAGGGAATGGTGATAAATAAGGAAGTGATGGTCATTTGACCAATATCAATGGTATTAAATCCAGCCGTTCTCGTGGTCACAGATTGGAACCAAGCGGCTAAAACCTTTTCCCAGAGATCCAAGGAGTCTAAAGTAGCTGGATTATAAAATTCGGTTTGAAAAAAGGCGAGTGCCCCAATCACAAACAGGGCGATATTGGTACTGGTGACAATCTTAAAATGGAGGGAAAAAGTAAATCCTTGATTGCGCTTAATCACGCGCCGATAGAACCAAGTATAGAGTTCCATGATCACTTGATAGCCAATGCCCCCCAGGATAATTAAGGCGGTAATTACAGTGACTAGGGGAGTGGACGTAGCATAGGAAGAGAGACTATCACTAAAGAGGCTAAATCCGGCATTATTGAAGGCGCTAATGCTGTGAAAAATGGCTAACCATAAGCCTTGGGCATCGCCATAATCGGGTTGAAACACTTGCATTAAGAGAAAGATACCGGTAATCTCAAAAATTAAGGTCACAGCAATAATAGATCGCACCAACTGCCCCACCCCTTCCATCCCCTGAGTGTCCAGAGACTGCTGAATGGCGAGTTTATCCCTGAGTCCCAACTGTCGCCCCAACAACAGCAGCAGAAAGGTGGTTGCCGTCATGTAGCCTAACCCCCCGACTTGGAAGAGCAAGCAGAGAAACAGTTGTCCCCAAAAAGTATAGAATTGACTGACATCAACAATGGATAAGCCGGTGACACAGACGGAGGAGGTGGCCGTAAATAGAGCTTTCATCATGTAATCGAGGGGCCCGTCGATGGTGGCGAAACCTTCTGAGGTGATGGCAAACGGTAGCATCAGTAACAGTGTACCGATCGCAATGACGGCCAAAAAACCAAGACAAATGGTACGGGCAACACTCATATCAATTAACAATTAACAATTAAAAATGGGCTTAGGATTCAATGCTCATTATAAATCACCAAGGGTTCCATCACTGCATCTGTGACCGAACACTTTCCCTTAAGTTAATCAGGTTACTATAGATTTCAATTTTAATGTATAATACTAAAACATGATTAAAAAAATAGACCAACCATCCTTAGACTTGCAAATATCCACTCCCACTAAAATTGATTCATCTGAAAATCAATTCCTGTTGTGCTGTATTCGTTCTCAACTCAATTCAGCCAAGGCTTCTGACGTTCAAGATTTGCTAAGAACTGATTTAGATTGGGATATTCTGCTTCAAAATGCAGTGAATCAGAATGTATTTATGCTGCTCTATCGAACCCTAAAACAAAATCAGTCACAGGGCGTGCCTTTATCTGTATTTGAGAGAATAGAAAACGAAGCTCAAAAACGGATGACGTATAATTTATTTTTGACCAATAAATTGTTACAAACGCTTAAATTATTTGCAGAACATAAGATCCAAGCTATTCCTTTTAAGGGGCCAATCTGGGCACACTTAGCCTATGGCAATATGGGACTTCGAGAGTTTTCTGATTTGGATGTTTTAGTGCGTCCTGAAGATTATTCTAAAGCTAAAGATGTACTGATCGAGCAAGGGTATTATGACAAACACTTTGGTGGACTTGAAGAGAGTATTGGAGAAGCTCAGATGGTGTTACCCGATGGCCGAGTCAATATCGACCTGCATTATAAGTTAACGCCACAAAACTTTTATCTACAGATCGAGAAGGAATCGTTTTTCGATAACTTGCAAACTTTATCTCTTTCGGGTAAAGAAGTCGCCACCTTCTCTCCAGAAAATTGTCTCGCTCTTGGTTATCTACAGGGAGCAAAAGACAGTTGGAATTCATTAAAAAGAATCTGTGATTTTGGAGCCTTAATTCAGACTTATCCAGAAGCAAATTGGCAGAAAGTCATCGCTCAATGTGGAACGGATGAGAACGATCGCGTATTTTTGCTAGGAATTGCGATCGCCCAAACCTATCTACAAGTTTCCCTTCCTGAAAGATTTTCAGAAAAGCTGAAGCAGTTTCCAGAAGTGGTGAAACTTGCCAGACAACATGAAGCATATATGTATCATAAAAACATGGAATATAGCTATATCTTCTATATTGTCAGTTTGTGGGAGAAAAGAGAAATCACGTTATGGAGTAAGCTGCAATATGTTTTGAAGATTACTTTTCGTGTAAATGCAAGCGATCGAGAAGCTCTTGCTCTGCCCAGGTTCTTGTTCTTTCTCTATTATCCCCTGCGGATAGTTAGGTTAATCAAAACCTATAAGATTGACCCCAAAAAAATATCATCTCTCTGGAATTCATTCAAAGGTTAACTTTATTGATAATACTTGGATTGAATAGAAAATAAACGGGCATAAGTTCCACCGAGATGTAACAACTCTTCGTGGCAACCTGTTTCTACAATTCTACCATTAGCTAAAACAAAGATGCGATCGACCATCTTAACGGTAGACAAGCGATGGCTGATTAGAATAGCCGTTTTTCCTTCAATCAGTTGACGGAATTTTTCAAACACTTCATATTCTGCTTCAGGATCGAGTGCGCTGGTGGGTTCGTCGAGAATCAGCAGTTGAGCATGACGCAAAAAGGCGCGGGCGATCGCTACTTTTTGCCATTCCCCAATACTCAATTCTTCTCCTTCCTCAAATTGGGTTCCTAACATGGTATCATAGCCTTTAGGGAGTCTAGAAATTGCCTTCTCTGCTCCTGATTTTTGGGCGGCTTCGATAATATCAGGATGATTGTCCATGTGGGCAATATTTCCCAAACCAATATTTTCTCGAACGGTTAAACTGTAGCGGACATAATCTTGAAATACCACACTAATTTGTCGTCGCCAATCTACAACATTGAATTCCCGTAAGTCAATGCCATCAATGGTAATTCGTCCGTAAGTCGGATCGTAGAGGCGACATAATAATTTAATTAGGGTGGTTTTTCCGGCTCCATTTTCTCCGACTAAGGCGACTGTTTCTCCTGCGGGAATGGTGAGATTAATGTTTTGGAGTAAGGGACGACTGCTATGGGGATATTGAAAAGAAACATTTTCAAATTTCAAGCTCTGTTTGATGGGTTGGGGAACCCATTGGGGATAGATCGGATTAGCAATCGTGGGTTTTAAGTCTAGGAATTCGTAAAGATGGGAAAGAAATAAACTATTTTCGTATAAACCGGCAAAACTAGACAGAAGTTGGCCTAAAAATGCCTGTCCCCGTTGAAAACCTTGATAATACATCACCAAACTTCCTAGGGTGATCTGTCCTTGAATGGTTTGATAGGCAATAAGGCTAAATACGGCAAAAAGAGCGAGAATTCCACTGAGTTGAGTTAAAAAATCGGCGATCGCCCGTTTTCGAGCCAGAGCTAACTTTTCTTGACGAATGTCCTGTCGTAGGTTATGGTAGCGTCTTCGGAACAAAGCTCCGAGATCGAATAGCCGGACTTCCTTGGCATAACTTTCGATGGTCAGCATCCAGTGAAAGTACCAGGCCATACGTTCTTTTGCTGTCCAAGTTTTTTGCTGTCGATAGAGTATTTTGCTCTGCTGTAAGCGAACGAATAAGACTGGAAGTGCTGCGGCTAATAAGACGATACTAATTGACCAATGGAGGGAAAGCAGTAATCCGGCGATCGCCACCAGAGAAATCGCATTTTGAGCCAACTGTAGCAAATTATTCAGTAAGTTTTGCGGTCGATAGCTGGCTTCTTGTTGAGCGCGGTGCAGGGAATTATAGAAATTAGCGTTTTCGTAATATTCTAAGTCAAGTTCAACGGATTTACTGTGTAAAATATCATTGACAAAATCGGTAACAATCTGGGATTGAGCTTGGGTAGCATATCCCGATAAAGACCGTAAAAGATTGGTGATGAGTGCCGTTATTCCCACCAGAAGAACGATCTTCAGGACATCATAAAAGGCCGACATGCCATTGCCAATCCCCGCAGTCACTGTATCGATGAGTAACTTCATTAAATACAGGGAGGCTAAGGGTAATACACCTTGTAAAAACACGAGAATAATCGTACAAGATGTCCAAAATGGTGTACTCTGCCACACTAGACCGATCGCTCTTTTCAGATTTTTGAGCAGTTGCAGTTTATCTTTCAAAATGGGGAATAATTGAACAGGGACTTGAATGGGTGACCGAGACGGATATAGCGCTTCGCGCTAGGGAATAGGGAATAGGGTTGTGGTACATGGCTTTGAGCCGTTAAGACTGTACACCATAACAGCGAAAACTGCTGTATCTCTAAACCAGTATATCTGAGCGGTTTATCTATCTTATCGATTGGGCCAAAATTGACCGCGATCGCCCCGTTGTTGGAGAAAATGGAGAGGTTAGGTAAAAATGGATAGCGCAGATATTGCCGGAGCAAGAAACCCCGTTTTTTCAAAAAACCGGTTTTCTAAGCCATCACATTCAACAAGCGGATTGCTATGAAAGAATCGAACACTCTCTATCGATATACGGTTTGTGGCTTGAATATTGCCTCTGAGCTAGTCTGTCCTGAATTGCGCCCCTACTCTGGCAATGACTCCGATTTTGATGTCCGCATTTCTGTTGGCCCTGTCAGCGATCGCCTCATAGAACCGGTCTATGAGGACTGGTTCAGTCAAATCAAACCAGGAGCTTATCTGCTAAAAGTGGATGAGATTGCCAAATATTTGGTGCTTGATGGCAAAGAGATTATCATCGATCCTGCTGCCGGTTGTCCTGAAGAACTCATACGTCTCTATCTTTTCTCCCAAGGTTTCGGCTCCTTGCTGCACCAACGCGGTCGTTTAATCCTCCATGCCAGCGCTGTTGAGAGCGATCGCGGTGCTATTATATTTCTGGGTCGTTCGGGTGCAGGCAAATCAACCTTAGCGGCTGGATTCCTAAAAACCGGTTATCAGATGTTAGCCGATGACTTGTGTGCGATCGACTGTTCTCCAGACCAAGGGCCGCAAGTTTGTCCTGCTTTGGCTCAAATTCGCTTGTGGAACGATACCTTACAACAGCTCGACTACGATCGCCAGACCATGCAACGGGTGTGGCACAAAGAAGACAAATATACGAAATATTTGCCAGAGTTGCTGGCCAGCCATCCCAGCAAATTGTACCGTATCTATTGGCTCAACCCTGCTGATGTGTCCACGGTTTCAGTCACCTCTTTAACCAAAGTGGAACAGTTTGAGGCATTGATGAAGAATGTATTCCGAGTAGAATTTATTAAAGGTCTGGGCGTGAGAGAAAACGTTTTCCAACAAATTTCTCAAGTCCTCGGCTCTAGGAAGGTAAAACGGGTGGTTCGACCACAAAGCTATTTTTCCCTCGGCCAAGTGATCGAATGTCTGGAAGAAGATATGGCTATAAACGCTAGAAACCCGGTTTCTCAAAGAAACCGGGTTTCTCTGGAGTTTGAATAAAAATAAGGTGTTTTTTATGGGATCGAATCAAACCATTACTCTGACTCAAAAACTCGTTCGCAACCCAGATATTTTGGCCTCCAATCTGGAGGACGAACTGGTGATGATGAACATAGAGAGCGATAGCTACTACGGTACGAACCCAGTCGGCACGCGCATCTGGGAGCTACTGGAGCAACCTTTGAGTGTGGCCGAACTCTGCGGCCTGCTGCAAGAGGAGTTTGACGTAGACGCTCGAACCTGTCAGCAAGATGTGTTGCCTTTTATCCAGAAGATCATCGATGAAAAACTGGTTCGCATTATTGCAGAATAAAGCCGCTCTATTTTGGCAACAACCGAGCCACAGAAAAATGGCTTTCCTAGAAGCGTTTCTCTGGCTCGGTTTAGCGCGAGGCTGCGTGCTGCTTTTTCCTTTTCGGTGGATCGCGCCCTATTTGGGGGGTCTCAACCAAGAAACCTCAGAAGACGGCATTCAGCCAGCAGAACAGGCAGTAGTTGAGCAGATCGCTTGGGCGATCGCCACCAGCAGCCGCTATACCCCCTGGCGCAGCAACTGTTTGGCACAGGCGATCGCCGCTAAGATCATGTTGCGGCGGCGCAAGATTGCCAGCACCCTCTATCTGGGTCTGAAAAAAAATGCCGATAAACTCGAAGCCCATGCGTGGCTCAGAGTCGGCCAAGAAATTATCACTGGTGGCGCAATTGAATCTCAATTTAAGGTTATTTCTTTTTTCGGTAGCTAGGGCTGTGTCAAACCTTATACTATTTATACTTCATTATCCAACACTTCAGCTCTCTAAATCCCCCTTTTTAAGCAGAAGTCCCTCTCCCGTGGGAGAGGGATGTAGGGAGAGGGCATTTCCCGTTGTACAACTCATTAATTTCTTGGGAGATGGCAAACATTGAGCGGAATCTACGGCATTTTTTATAAAGACGGTACAGCAGTCACCCCAGAGACCATCGAGCCGATGCGAAGAGCTATGGCAGCTTGGGGTAAAGATGGTCAAGGTTCTTGGTGTGAAAATTCCGTCGGGTTGGGTCATTTGATGTTACACTCCACTCCCGAATCTCTCCACGAAAAATTGCCTATTGCCCATCGGCAGAATCCCAATTGGGTGATGACCGCCGATGCCCGCATCGATAATCGGCAGGAACTATTGGCAGCGCTAAACGTGCCACCTGCCGAGGGTCGAACTATGCCCGACAGTATTCTAATTTTATTGGCTTACGAAAAATGGGGGCAAGACTGTGTAAGTCGGCTCATCGGCGAATTTGCTTTTGCCCTCTGGGATCGAAAAGAGCAGATCCTTTTTTGCGGTCGAGACCATATGGGCTTTAAGCCATTTTATTACTACGAAAACGATCGCAGCTTTATCTTTGCTTCCGATATTGAGGGGGTGCTGGCTCGCTCGGAGGTTCCGCACCGCCCCAACGAACCTTTACTAGCCGCTTATTTGCAGGAAGACACCTATTTTCCCGAAAAACGCCAGACGTTTTTGGCCGATATTGTCAAATTGCCGCCAGCTCATCAATTGACGGTGACGGCAAAGAGTAGCCAACTGACTCAATACTGGTCTCTCAATAATGTAAGAGAAGTGCGTCTTCCCTCGGATGAAGCTTATGCAGAGCAGTTGCGCGAGTTACTTTTGGAGGCGGTGCAGTGCCGCATTCGCACCCCTTTCCCGGTAGGCTGCCACCTCAGTGGTGGGTTAGATTCCTCTAGTGTAACGGCGATCGCCGCCCAATTGCTCCGCCAGCAAGGTAAAACCCCCACCGCCTATTCCTGGTCTCCGCCGCCCCCAGCTACAGGTGAATGCCCCGATGACGAGCGCCGGTTAATCCAGGCCGTTTGTCAGCAAGAAGGCATTGAATGCCAATATATCGACTTAAAGGTGGAGGATGTGGTCAGAACTTATATGCGAGACTTCAGCCGCGACCCAGCAGAGATGATGTTTCGCGAACAACTCGTCCAGAAGCAAGCCGCCCAAGATGACGTTCGCATCATGCTTTCGGGCTGGGGTGGAGACGAAGCGATTACGGGTCATGGTTGGGGCTTTTGGTCAGAGCTATTTTTGCGGGGACGTTGGAGGAAACTGCATCGAGAAATTCGTTGCTTGTCCCAACAGGAGGGCGCTAACCTATTATACGCTCTCAGATTAGATGCTCGTGTCGCCTACAAGAAAGTCTTACTGCCCCTGATTCCCGAAGCGATCTGGTCTTGGCGGTACGGCCGGAACAGTAGAAGCAGTTGCTACCCCATAACCTGCATCAATCCCAGCTTTGCCCAGCAGCATGAAGATGCCGTTTTGTCAATGCGTGGGCCCTCCTTGCAGGAGAGTCCGGGAGTTCAAGAAAATCAGTGGCGTTGGCTCAATAACGGGCATTTGACCAAACGAATTGAAGCCTGGGCAGTCAATGGCGATCGCCAGGGGCTGCTCTATTCTTACCCCCTACTCGACCGACGCATCCTGGAGTTTTGTCTTGGCACGCCCCCAGAGCAGTTCGTACAGCAGGGGTGCGGACGATCCTTGATGCGTAGAGCCGTTGAAGGTATATTGCCAGCCGCAGTACAATGGAACCGCTCTAAACGAGAAGCTGCTGCTTTTGCCGTCCTCGATCGCGTATGGCCGGCAGCTCTACCTGTTTTGAGCGATCGGCTTTGCCGGAAGGAGGGCGATCTTCCAGCAGCTAAATATGTAGACTTAAACAAGTTAGAGGAGGTGATATCCCAAACCAAAGAAAT
The DNA here is from genome assembly GCF_030068505.1 of Roseofilum capinflatum BLCC-M114. NCBI lineage: Bacteria > Bacillati > Cyanobacteriota > Cyanophyceae > Desertifilales > Desertifilaceae > Roseofilum > Roseofilum capinflatum. The sequence goes on along the minus strand of NZ_JAQOSO010000036.1, from coordinate 30,636 downwards.
GAAACGGGATGTAGAAGTCCTGTTGATTACCCTAGCCTGCGTCAATTGCTTTAGAATTTAATCAGTTTCGTCACTTTAATCTGAGAAAGGAGTTCAATCTTATGAATGCAGATCCAAACAACCAGCCGCAACAGGCAAAAAAAATCTGGCTGGCCCCCGAGCTGAATAAAATTGCGGTACGAGAAACAGAAAGCGGTCCGTTCCAACCCAATGCTGAAAGTGGTGCATGTCAACCCGTCCCTTCTTAATGCAGGATTACCTCCCTTGAGTAGGGTTTGATCTATTAGAAACCCGGTTTCTTCAAGAAACCGGGTTTCTAGACCCTGTTTCTAGGCCCCAATTGCGATCAGAGCCATTGTTTTTCGAGCGGAGTGAAGGTAAATCAGATGCTAGAAACAAGCGATAGAGTAGTTGCACAAAAACGCGATAAGGCAGAACTCAAGATTAGATGTAGCGATCCAGAAGCGCTCAAGATATTCATAGAGAGAACCATGGCAGAACGATTGCGTTCTCTCTCAGATGGAATTCGGCAAACTGAAGACCGCTTGCAGGAATTTGAGGCCAAGTATCAGCAATCTACTGAGGAGTTTCTGCGTCGTTTCAAGAACGACGAGCTACAGCATACCTTTGACTTTGATGAGTGGATTGGCGAATCTCGGATGCTAAAGCGCTTGCGAGCAAAGGCAGAGCAATTGAAAGGTATTGAGTTTGTCGATTGAGAATTATTTTCAGCAAATTCGCGTCACAATTGAAGGATATCCCGGAGTGCAGTCGTTCGAGTTCTTTTCCCAAAAGCGGACTGAGTATGAGGGTTTTGTTCGTGGCAATATACTTTTTAAGGATGGCTCGATTCTCCACTGGCGCGAGTATGTAGATATTGAATACGGCATAGAGCGCGATATGTATTCGTACCAGTATATGGATGCTTCAAAACATCTGATTTTTCGCTATGATAATGCCGAACATCATCACAAGCTTAATTTAGCTAACTTTCCCCATCACAAGCATGAGGGTAGCGAGGATAATATCGTTTCTGCAAATGCTCCAATTTTGGAGGATGTGTTGAGGGAGATTGAAATACTGTTGCCATAGCGTAAGGAATTACTAATATTGCTTAACCCCAACCCACCAGCCCAAGCAGCAGAATACAACCGCATAGCGGCTTCCTTTCTTCGGCATCCACCAGACCCCAAACTCAGCGCCCTAGCCATTGCTTGGTATCGGCGGTCTCTGGAGGTGGAACCCAACTGTATCAAAACCCATCTGGCTTTAGCACAAGCCTATCACCAGATCGGTCAATTACCAGAAGCATGGGATTGTTGCCACAAAGCAGCAGCAATTGACCCAGAATCCCTACAGCCGGACTTTTATCGCTGTATGCTGCAATTGCCCATTGTCTATCGGCAGCCAGAGGAAGTATGGCACAGTCGCCAGCAATACCAGCAACAGTTGATCGCCTTGGGCGAGAAAATCGACCAAGCTCAACCAGAGGCGATCGCCGCTCTAGCATACGCAGTTGGCCGCATTGCGCCCTTTTATCTCGCTTACCAGGGCCAGGACGATCTAGACTTAATGGGCCTTTACGGGCAGATAATCACCCGGATCATGGCCGATCGCTATCCCCAGTGGGCGCAGTCTCTGCCAAGCGTTGCCCCCAAACCAAACGAAGCCATCCGAGTCGGCATAGTTTCGGGACATTTTTATCGCCATTCGATCTGGAAAGATATTCTCAAAGGCTGGATCGCTCAACTCGATCGCCAGAAATTTCACCTCATTGGCTACGCGCTCAACAAAACCGAGGATGAAGAAACCGAATTTGCCCGGAATTGTTTAGCCAAATTTGTCACCGGCTCTCATACCATTGAGGAATGGGGACAGCTCATCCAAGCCGACGAGTCCCATATCCTGCTCTATCCCGAAGTCAGCATGACTACCAAGGGCATTCAGCTTTCAGCCTTGCGACTGGCTCCGGTTCAAGTCACCACTTGGGCGACCTATGTTACCAGTGGTTTGCCCACGATTGATTATTGTTTAAGCGCAGCGCTCCTCGAACCAGAGCAGGCAGAAGAACAGTACACTGAAAAATTGGTTCGACTGCCCAATCTCTCCATGTACTACACCCCGCTAGAGGAAACCCTTTCATCGGAGCAACGCCAGGACTTTGGCTTGCGTTCTTCAGCCGTAGCCTACTTCTGTACCCAGTCCCTGTTTAAATATTTACCACAATACGATTGGTTCTACCCGCGCATTGCCCAAGCAGTGGGCGACTGTCAGTTTATCTTTCTGAAGCACAAAACGTCAGAAGCGCTGACGAAAATCTTTACCAAACGATTGCAGAATGCGTTTGCGCTTGAAGGTCTGGACATGCAACAATACGTCGTCATGCAGCCAGCCCTATCCCATGCCAGTTACCATCGCCTGAACGATATCGCCGATATTTTCCTGGACAGCATCGGTGTAGCTGGCACTACAACTACCCTAGAAGGAATTGCTTACAATTTGCCCATTGTCACCCTGCCAGGGGAGTTTTTGCGCGGGCGCGTGAGCAGTGGCATTCTGCAACACATGGGAGTTAGGGAAACTATTGCCAGCTCCCCGGAAGATTATGTCGAGATCGCGATTCGTCTGGGCAAAGATGCCCCTTTCCGAGAGCAGGTGAGGGCGCGAATGGCGGAAAACAAGCATAAGATTTATGCAGATAGGGCTTGCATTGAGGGCTTAGAACACTTTCTAGAACATGCTGTCAGGGGTGATATCATGTCCGGTTAAATAGTTGTCATTGCGACCGCAGGGAAGCAATCGCCAAGATTACCGGGATTGTTGGGATTGCTTCATTTCATATCAAGTCCGGTTAAACACTTGTCATTGCGACCGCAGGGAAGCAATCGCCAAGATTCCGAGATTGTTGGGATTGCTTCATTCCACTTCGTTCCATTCGCAATGACATACTAAACTGATCCAACGGACTTGATATCATTCCACTTGCGCGACCTTCGCAATGACATATAGTCAATTCAAATAACAGTGAGACATTTTTGTAGGGGCGAGCGGCCGCTCGCCCCTACAGATACGGGTATTCTAGACAGGTTGTGTGTGTATCGTCGTGTCTCAACCTTAATCCAATTGACTATACTAAACTGATGCAACGGACTTGATATGAGGGGCAATTGTAAGGCTAATGACAAAGATTAATGGCGATCGCAATTCAAGGTAAGCACATTCTCGTAACCGGAGTAAGCGGTTTTTTAGGACGGGTAGTCTGCCAGCAACTGAGAAAGCATGGCGGATATGTGACGGGTATGGATAGAAATCCACCGGAAGCAAAAGAGCCAGCAGCCGAACCCTTGATGTTGCCCCAGGACTTTATCCAACTGGATCTGACTAGCCCAAATTTGTTGGATCTTTTGGCTCACCAGCACTTTGATGCTGTTTTCCACCTGGCAGGATTCGTTTATTTTGCCGATTCCGTGAAAACTCCGGCTCTGGATTTTAATCAAAATTTGGTAGCAACTTTTAACCTGCTCGAAGCCCTCCGCAGCAGTGGGTTTTCCGGTCGCTTGGTCTATGCTTCAACCGCAGCAGTCTATGGGGAACCCCGACAAGTTCCCATTGACGAACAGACAGCGACTCGACCGATTTCTCCTTACGGCGCGAGCAAGTTGGCTGCTGAGGAGTACATTCGCGTCTTTTCCCAGTGCTACGGCTTTCAAAGCGCGATCGCCCGGATTTTTTCTCTCTACGGGCCGAGGCAACAGAAACAAGTGATATTTGATATTTTGTGTAAAACGCTGCTTTCTGACGAGGCGATAAAGCTGTTTGGCGATGGTTGCGAAATGCGGGATTTCGTTCACGTCAGTGATGCCGCTCGCGCTTTGATATGGCTGGCGAACGAAGCCAAAATCAATGCGCCAATCTTCAATGTTTGCTCTGCTGAAGGAATCACGATCCGCGACCTAGCCACCCTCATCGTTACTTTAGCCGATCGCCATCCCGATCGCATTGTCTTTACGGGCGATCGCAGAAGCGGCGATCCCATCCACTGGATTGGCTGCAATCAAAAACTGCTCGGCACTGGCTTTTCTTTGGAGCGATCGCTATCAGATGGCTTATCAGGAACTCTAGCATGGTTTCGCCAAGAGTTTTAAGTTGTAGTAATACAGCGCAAAGCGCTGTAATATGGCATCACTCCTGATTCATCCCGCTCGATCAGCAAAGGAGGGGTAAGCGACTTACCCCTCCTCAAATCCGATTAATTGACTAAGTTAGAACTTAGTAACGACGGAGGTTAGCATTGGGTTTGTGAACAATGAAGCTCAGAACTTGACATTGTTTAATGTTGTCAAATCCCATAACCCGCACATAGCTTTCGCGATATTCTGCACGACAAGCATCAATTTCAGCCATCACTTCATTCACGGTTCTGGCGTGGAACAGGGGAAGTTTCCACAGCGTCCAGTAGTGCATTTCGGGGCTGGAATCTTCACTAAATTCCACGCCAGCAATGTAGCCTTGATCCAAAATGTATTGGATTTGCATCTTGATCTGGGCATCAGTCAGAGGAGGCAGATAAGAAAGCGTTTCGTAACGGCGCTCTTTAGGTAAAGTTTGCATGGTTTTTAAGCAGTTGTGTCTAGAATTTGGACTCGAAGTGATCCAGCAATTATCAATCTGAATCGGCTGGTGATTCGGTATCAGAAGAAGAATCAGGGATATTAAGTCGCGTTACCCGTTCGAGATATTGACGGCGATGTTCCATATTGCTTTGTTGAATATTACTGCGAACCATTTCAGGTAAGAAATCAGTAACTTCTTGGGCAAGATGTTCTCGTACTGTCATCACCCGGAAGGCCATCTCTGGTTTGGCTTGGAACAGCTCGTCAAGATAGGCTTCTCCGTCCTGAATTTTCCCTGTTGAGGAAAATCCACTGAGCCAAACGGCTTCACCGGGGTTGGTTTCTCTTAACTGGTTCGTGACTACTTTGACCGCTTGATAGGTGAGATAACTCGCCAGTACACGGCTAGTAGCTTTGGCAACGTTTTTAATATCCATGTCCTGATCTCGGCCGCTAAGATGGAAGAATCCCCGATTTTAGAGGGAGAACTGGGGCAAGATTGTTATCAACAACACTCTTGCCTTTTCTTCCTCTTAACGGATGCTCTAACTCTGGGCAGAGATTAGACGGTATCCATGGCCTCGAACTCGAATTTGATTTCTTTCCAGAGTTCGCAAGCAACGGCCAATTCAGGAGACCATTTGCAAGCTTCGCGGATGACATCTCCGCCTTCACGGAAGAGGTTACGACCTTCGTTACGAGCTTGGATACAAGCTTCGAGAGCGACCCGGTTAGCGGTTGCACCGGGAGCGTTACCCCAGGGGTGACCCAAGGTTCCACCACCGAACTGTAAGCAGGAGTCGTCGCCGAAGATTTCAACCAGAGCTGGCATGTGCCATACGTGAATACCACCGGAAGCAACGGGCATTACACCAGGCATGGAAGCCCAATCTTGGGTGAAGTAAATTCCGCGTTGACGGTCTTGTTCGATGTGGTCTTCGCGCATGAGGTCAACGAAGCCCATGGTGATGCCTTTTTCACCTTCGAGTTTACCGACAACGGTTCCAGAGTGCAGGTGGTCGCCACCAGACATGCGTAAGCATTTGGCGAGAACGCGGAAGTGGATACCGTGGGCTTTTTGACGGTCGATAACGGCGTGCATGGCGCGGTGAATGTGCAGCAGTACGCCGTTGTCGCGACACCATCTGGCGAGGGTGGTGTTGGCGGTGAATCCTCCGGTGAGGTAGTCATGCATGATGATGGGGGTTCCGATTTCTTTGGCGAATTCGGCCCGTTGCATCATTTGTTCTACGGTGGGAGCGGTTACGTTCAGGTAGTGACCTTTGATTTCACCGGTTTCCGCTTGGGCTTTTTCGATCGCCTCTTGAACGAACAGGAAGCGGTCTCTCCAGCGCATGAAGGGCTGGGAGTTAATGTTTTCGTCGTCTTTGGTGAAGTCTAGACCACCGCGCAGACACTCGTATACCGCACGACCGTAGTTTTTAGCGGATAAACCGAGTTTGGGCTTAATGGTACAACCGAGCAGGGGACGACCATATTTGTTGAGTTTGTCCCGTTCTACGGTGATTCCGTGGGGAGGGCCTTGGAAGGTTTTCAGATAGGCGATGGGAATCCGCATATCTTCTAAACGCAGGGCACGCAAGGCTTTAAAACCAAATACGTTACCTACAATGGAGGTCAACATATTGGTTACGGAACCTTCTTCAAATAGATCCAGAGGATAAGCTACATAACAAATGTATTGGTTATCTTCTCCGGGAACCGATTCAATATCGTAGCAACGACCTTTGTAGCGATCGAGATCGGTTAATAGGTCAGTCCATACGGTTGTCCAGGTTCCGGTGGATGATTCCGCAGCTACCGCAGCGCCTGCTTCTTCGGGAGGAACGCCCGGTTGGGGGGTCATCCGGAATGCGGCTAGAACGTCGGTATCTTTCGGTGTGTAATCTGGTGTGTAGTAGGTTAACTTATAATCCTTTACACCAGCTTGATACCCAGATTTAGACTGGGCTTGAGTTTGAGCGTAAGACATGAAATCCCTTCCTAAAAACTAGCACTTAATACGTTTTGTGCCGATTGGCTAGATGTTTAAGAATATATCAAGATTCGGGCCTCTTTTTGTTCACTTCTACTTGTTTTGCAAATAATCCTTACTTATGTTTACAGGGATTGTTAAGCTTTATCACAACAAGATTGACAAAAGTGTATCTTTATTAAGAAAATATAAAACTCGATTTTGGGGGTCAGGTTGGCGATCGCCAGTAAACTTCAGTTTCCTAGAGATAAATGAGTAAAAATCCTTATTTTTACTCCTCAGTCAACGCAATATAACGTTATCTTTACCAAGAGCAATACTAGAGAGAATTGTTACAACCTGGCCATGATTTTTGACAAAAAGATAAGTAAATGCTAAGAATCAAGCTAAAGGTTCGATCGCTCCTTATGATGAGTCTGACCAGTTGAAGTGCTTCTAGCATGGGGCCATCTTTTGGTATAGTGCCTCTAGGATCGTTGAGACGGTAACTTATGGCTTTACTTCATACTCCACTGTTTGACTCGTGTGTAAAACTCAAGGCAAAGATGACTGAATTTTCCGGTTGGGAAATGCCGGTACAGTTTTCGGGAATCAAACAAGAACATGAAGCGGTCAGAACCCAAGTCGGAATGTTTGACATCTCCCATATGGGTAAATTCTTCCTCAGCGGCCCTTCAGTCATTGCCAGCTTACAAACCCTTGTCCCCTCAGATCTGGCTCGCTTAAAACCGGGTGAAGCCCAATATACGGTACTCCTAAATCCAGAGGGCGGAATTATTGACGATATTATTGTCTATCTGCAAAGCCAAGAGGCCAACGGAGAGGAAAAAGTGGCTATTATCGTCAATGCTGCCACTTGTGAAGGCGATCGCCAATGGATCGAGCAACACCTTGATCGCGATAAAATCCAATTCGACAATAAAACCCTCACTCAAGCGCTGATCGCTGTGCAAGGCCCCAAAGCCATAGAAACCCTACAACCCCTCCTCAAAACCGATCTCTCATCCATTCCCCGCTTCGGTCACGCCACCCTTCCCCTGCTCGGTAGCTCCGCATTCCTCGCTCACACCGGCTACACGGGCGAAGATGGAGTCGAAATTATGCTCGATCCAGAAACAGCCATTCAACTTTGGGACACCCTCCTGAAAGCAGGCGTTACTCCCTGCGGTTTAGGAGCCAGAGATACCCTACGCTTAGAAGCCGCCTTAGCCCTCTACGGTCAAGACATCGATCGCACCACCACCCCCCTAGAAGCGGGCTTAAAATGGTTAGTCCACCTCAAAACCAAAGGTGATTTTATCGGTCGCTCCGTCTTAGAAGACCAGCAAACCAATGGAGTCTCTAAACGCTTAGTCGGACTGCAAGGAGAAGGTCGTCGCATTGCTCGTCATGGCTATCCCCTTTTAGCCGGAGGAGAAGTCGTTTCTGAAGTGGCCAGTGGAACCCTTTCCCCCACCCTCGGTTATCCCGTTGCTATGGCTTACCTACCGAAGAAATGGGCTAAAACTGGCCAAGAAATTGAAGTGGAAATTCGCGGTAAACGTTATCCCATGAAAGTGGTGAAAAAACCCTTTTATCGGGCTGGGTAAAGTCAAAGTTAATATTGGAAAAAGTTTACGCACTGTCAAAAGGATTGACAATTTTGAGTCCATCAATCTCTGAGTACCCAAAATCTTCTGTATAAAGAGTGCTAACATTTGCTTCTAAACAAGCAGCAACTACCATTGAATGTAAATTAAGATGTTTGTGTCAACGGCTCTCATACAGCATATCTCGTGTAAACCGGGGGGCATTGGAGGGAATTGGGTTGTGTTGCATTTTTTCAACCAGTTGCCTTAAAAAATCCTCTCTGGCATTGGTATTGGAAATTTTTGGTGGAAGTGCTGGAGTAGATTGTACTAATAGCTCAACTTCAACTCCTTCAGGTAAATCACAAGCTGTCTGAAGGATAAATGTACCACTATGGTAAATAGCTTTTATGGTTGGTGGCATAGTCAATGATTTATATTGGCAATGACTTAATCATAACGAATTAGCCAGGTATGGTATTACCTTCCGTTGTCCATGACCAGCGCAAAGTGCTATTCATCTTCCCACAGTCTGCGCCCTTGTTTTCCTTTGAGTAACTCGTGGGTTTCATTGAGCAGTTCAGGAATATTGAGTTGAGAGGGACATCGGGGTAAACAGTCCCCACATTCGGTGCATCGGGAAGCCTTGTTTCCCGGAAACCAATGACCGGCATTTTCAAACATGCCGTAGCGATATTTTCCATACTCGACCATATTATAGGCGATCGCCAAATTCCGTAGGCGTAAAACTTCCGGAATATTAATGTCTTCAGGACAAGGTAAGCATTGATAGCATTGATGACATTGGGTTGGCCCCAAGCTGTCGCTCATGTGCTGGTCTAGATGGGATAAAACTTGTTGTTCTGCTTCTGTGAGGGGATGATCCTCGATGTCTAGGAATGGCCCCAACTCGTCTACAGTAGCGGGGCCGATGCTGAGGGTGGTAATCCTAGAATCGCCGAGTAAAAACCGATAGGTTAATTCTAGGGGTGAAAAGGGTTCGCACAAGGCTTTGAATTGAGCAGGAGGACTATACAAGCGTCCCCCTTTATCGGCTGGAGAGATAATAAAAACACCCATATCTAACTGATGGGCGATCGCCAACAGGGGAGCATGGCGTTGAAAAGACCAATAATAATGTAAATTGACAAACTCAAATAAACCCGTTTCTAGGGTCGATTGGATTAACTCCAGGGAACCATGAGTGGAAAACCCCACATGATCGATCTTACCGTCGGCGATCGCCTCATGCACCGCCTGCATACAGCCGCGATCGCTCTGTATCCACTCCAGATGCTCCCTAGTATTGACACCATGGAGCGCCAAACAATCAATTCGGTTTATCCCCAAACGGCACAAAGACTCATCGATCCATCCTGCCATCATTTTCGGGTCAGGAGTCGGCGGTAGTTTCGTCGTCAGATAAACAGACTCCCGGTCTAACTGACCCAATATCCGGCCTAAATAAACCTCACTTTTACCATATCCTCTCGCCGTCTCAATATGATTGATTCCTCTTGAGAGTGCCCGTAAAACAATCTGGCCAAACCCTTCCTCCGATCCCAAAGGTCGCATTGTCCCCAGGGAAAAAACCGATAAATCCAGATTCGTTTTACCAAAGCGCCGATATTGCACCCGCTCTCCTACTCACCATTCACCGATCGCCCTTTACCCCGTTGGGCAAAATCCTCCGGTCGCAAACTCGACACAAAATCGCGAAAGGCCTCCTGTTCCGCTTCATCCGCCTCTTGATCCACCGGAATAGAAGCATCGGCGATCACCTCTTCCATCACCCAAATCGACGTACCGGTACGCAAAGCTAAGGCAATAGCATCCGAGGGACGAGCATCAATATCACGGGTTACCTCTCCTTGGCGAACCGTCAACAGAGCATAAAACGTATTATCATGGAGCGCGTGAACCACCACTCTCTCCAGGGACATCTCCCAAGTTTCCAGCACATTCACCATCAAATCATGGGTCAGGGGTCGAGGGGGTTTTTGCCTCTCCAGAGCATTAATGATCGCCCGTGCCTGGTCTTGGCCAATATAAATCGGCAAGGCGCGGCGCTCAGTCGTATCCTTTAACAAAACAATGGGGCTGCGCGTGCCCGCATCTAATGCAATTCCAGCAACTCTCATTTCAATCATCGGGTAAAGCCTCTAGATCACTCTCTGGCAAGGGACGCTTATCCTTGGGCTGCGTTGCTCGTAGATAAGATCGGGTTTTGTCGGGGGTTTCCTAAAGGATAAACTGATTCAGGAAACGCCTATATAGCTAGTCTAAATCAGTTGTTCAATGGGAAAGTCCCTCTCCCTAAATCCCTCTCCCACGGGAGAGGGACTTTCCCCTTCTCCTGCGGGAGAAGGGGGTAGGGGGATGAGGGGCAATCGTTTATCACTCATTTAGGTTGGCTATCGTATTCTCTACCTTAAAATCGATTATCCTAATTAGACCATAAGTTTATATATAGCTCGTCTAAATGAGTTGTATCACAGGAAATGCCCTCTCCCTTTCATGTCCGCAGGAAAATCCCTCTCCCACGGGAAGAGGGACTTCTGCTCCCCTTCTCCTGCGGGAGAAGGGGCTGGGGGATGAGGGGCAGCCATTACATAACTCATTTCGGTTTGCTATAAAATCTCTCCTTCTCATCTTAAGCTCACTTTTCCAGAACTTTACTCGTGTTTACCGGATTAATTCAAGGCCTAGGGACTCTCACCCCTCTGAATGATTACCAAGTCCAAATTATCTGTTCTCCAGAAGGGAGACGGCTAATTTTGGCGGATTTAGCTATAGGCGATAGTGTAGCAGTCGATGGCGTATGCCTGACCGTAGAAACACTACTTTCCCAGGGATTTATCGCTGCTGTTTCGCCGGAAACCCTCAGTCGTACTACCTTGAAACATCGAGCCATGAGCCAAGTGCCTGTTAATCTAGAAACTTCTCTCCGGGTGGGGAGTAAACTAGGGGGTCACTTTGTCACGGGTCATGTGGATGGTACGGGGGAAGTCCTTTCGATTATACAGACGGCGATCGCCTGGGAAATGGTTTTTGATCTCCAAACTCCCAGTCTCGCCCGCTATATTGTCCCCAAAGGCAGCATCGCGGTAAACGGGATTAGCTTAACCCTAGCCCAAGATCAAGGCGCAACTCACACTTTTAAGGTCGCCGTGATTCCCCATACCTTCCAAAATACGAATTTACAGTATCTTCACCCTGGGGATGTGGTGAATCTGGAAGGGGACATTTTAGGCAAATATGTAGAAGGGTTATTGCGATGCTCCGCGCCCCATCAGAAACCAGAAAGTCCGATCACTGCTGATTTCTTGAGCGAACATGGCTATGGGATGGGGGGATAGGGGAATGGGGGAATTATCCCATTCTCCGCGTTCCCAGGTTTTACCCTACATCGGGCGAATGTTCACAAAAGGCAACTCTTCTACCGCCAATTCTGGAGCCGGTAAGACTTGCAACTCCTTAGCGTTGCCGCCAGTATAGGGGGTTGCCGAGGCCGTTTCCCAAGATTGGATTAACCGAGCTAAGGCATATTCCAACTGCGCCCCAGCATCTACGGCTACCCAGCCCTCTTCCGTTTTTTCTCGCAGCTCAAAGTGCAAATGGGGCCCGGTAGAATTACCGGTACTGCCCACACTGCCAATGACGGTTCCCTGCTCCACTTCTTCGCCCGGTTCTACAAACACTTCCGACAAGTGAGCGTAAAGAGTTTCTTGGGTTCCATTGCTGTGTTCGAGAACCACAGTTAAGCCATATCCGCCTAAGAAATTAGAGATCGCCACCCGTCCTGCTAAAGCGGCCAACACATGGGTTCCCGTAGCTGCCGCAATATCCGTACCGTTATGTAATCTCCAATCTCCATGAATGGGATGTAATCTCCAACCAAAATGGGAGGTAATTTGAGCAGGAATAGCCAGAGGATATAACAAACTCACATTGCCATTGCCGGGACGACCGACAGGTTGGCGAGAATTGAAATAAGACCGACCACTTGCCGTCGTTCCGCCAGCCACTGGTGCAGGTACAGGTGCAGGTGCAGCAGTATAGCCTTCATTGCTGGTTCCACCGGAGGGAGCCGGCTGATGATTGTCTGGAGACCAAGCGGGGATGGGTTCCGATGGGGCGCTAGGCGCGGGAGCTGAAGCCGTCTGATTCACCGGTGTCGGAGCAGCCGGAGCAGTCGGCTCATAAACTACTACTTCCGTGGGTTCTTCATAAACAGCCGTTGCTCCCGCCGTTGCCCCTGTATCAAAGTCGTTAGAGGTGTCAATATAGGCACTTTCTTGAGCTGTATTGTCTTGAGCCGTCGTTGTGTTTTCCGGCATCAAGTCCTCAGCAGAATAGGAAATGGGAGCCTCTTCACGGGTTTCTACCACCACCGGTACAGAGGTATCATCAATCGGTTCTGGGTCGTAGGCGGCTGGTTCCGGTGTCCATTCTGGCTCGTAGGCAGCCGGTTCGGGAGTCCATTCTGGCTCATAGGCGGCTGGTTCCGGTTCGGGAGTCCATTGCGGCTCATAGGCGGCTGGTTCTGGTTCGGGAGTCCATTGCGGCTCATAAGCCGGCTCATAGCTCGGCTCATAGCTCGGTTCATAGCTCGGTTCATAAGCGGGTTCCGTCCATTCCGCTTCAGGAACTGCGTCATAGGCAATGGGGTCAATGGAGTCTTGTTCGTAGGCAGCTCCTCGGTTAGGAGTCCAAACCATGGTGCCACTGAGTAAACCCAGGGCCCCTAACCAACCGAGTCCTTGCATGAGCAGGGAACGGTGACAGGTGAGGCAAAAGAAGGTGCGAGTATATTGGCGATCTGGGTTGGGATTGGGGGTTGGTGTTGTCTTATCCGTACTCATCTGGATTCGTTGTCGGTTAAGTGTTTTCACGATTAGGGGTTGGATCTTTATCCCATTATTGGGTCTCTGACAAGTTTTATCATATATTTCTTAACTTCTGTAGGCATTCTAATAGCCTAATTGAATTTCACCAGGGTTGAGGAGCCGTTGGGAAGAGTTAAAGTCAATACAGAGCTGACCCGTAGGAGTAATGCCTCTAATCTTGCCCTGTTGCCCTTGGATGGCGATCGCCTGTCCTCGATGGATCAGCAGTTGATTGTAAGCAGAGATTAGGGTTGCTCCTTTTTTCTGCTCGATCGCCTCATATCCGGAGATTAAACCCCTTAAGGTTAGGGCTAAAAGGTCTTCTAGGCAAGTAACATCTCTAGCAACCGATCGCTCTGTGAATCCTTCTTTGAGGCTAATTCCGGGTTCAGGAACGGGGTTGTCCCAATTAATGCCCACACCAATCACGGCCTGGTGAATTTGGTTTTGATGCAGGCGAGTTTCGGTGAGAATGCCGCCCAGTTTTCTTTGATGAAGGATTAAGTCGTTGGGCCATTTGATTTGAATGGGCAGGTTTTGGTGTTGGCGCAAGATAGTCGCGATTCCCCAAGCGCTGCTGATGGTGAGTAACAAGGCTTGCTCTGTGGGCAGGTTCGGGGCGATCGCCCAAGAGAGATATAAACCCCCAGCCGCAGACGACCAGGATCTTCCCCATTGTCCTCGGCCAGAGGTTTGCTGACGGGCGATCGCCACTGTACCGGGTGGGGCCCCTTCCCTGAGCAGTTGCCACAGGGTTTGATTGGTGGATTCTAAGGTTTCAAACCCATGGATCGGGGGCAGAGCATGGGGTTCTAGGTTCAGTTTTTGGGTAATCTGTTCCCAGGTTTGATGAATTCGTTCTCGATTCAGAGTCATAATGAGTAATGAGTAATAAGTAATGAGTAATGAGTAATGAGTTCAGTTTGGCATTGGCAAATGGCTCAGGGATTGACCTATCTGACCTGTAGCTTACTCGACCCTTGGAAACATGGATTTTTTACTCGCCAGTTTGCACCCCAAACCCCTGAATCTTTAGCGCTTCTTCTGGATGAGCAGGCCCAGGTGTATCGGGTGAAACAAGTCCATGGTCAACGGGTTTTGACCCCTTCAGAAGTTAAAGCGTTAGGGGTTGAGCGTCCAGAGGCGGATGGCTTGTTATCGGAACATGCCCATGATGCGGTTTGGGTTTGTTCGGCCGATTGTGTGCCGGTGTTAATGGCAGATTTGGGAACGGGTCGGGTGGCGGCGCTCCATGCGGGGTGGCGGGGGACGGCGGCGGAAATTGTCCCGGAGGCGATCGCCCGTTTTCAAGCATTCGGCACTCGACTGGAGGATCTGCGAATTGCTCTTGGGCCAGCTATTTCTGGTTCTCAGTATCAGGTGGGCTTAGATGTAGCCCAACAGGTGGGGAAAACCCTGATTCAGGGTGGGACTCCCTCAGATTGGATGGAGGGTTTATCCGTGGGGGAAAACCCGGTATTGTTGCCCGATTCTGAACCCGATCGCATCCGCTTAGATGTGCGTCAGGTGAATCTCAGGCAACTGCAACAGTTAGGTATTGATGTAGAGCAAGTGGCGATCGCCCCCTATTGTACCTATCAAAATCCCGATTTGTTCTTTTCTTATCGGCGCGATCGGCTAAAATCTGTCCAGTGGTCAGGCATCGTTCAATAGTGCAACCCTAATGATCGGATTAGGCTTGAGGCCCATTGATAAACGTACTATGTTTTTCTGCTTCACTCGGTTCTGCATTCGGTTTGCGATCGCCTTTTCTAACCAGCTTCGCCTTCGGATCGCTTACTCCTAGACGAATTCGCAATCTCGGCCCAGAATGGCCCAGACGGATAATCATTTCATCCTCTAAGACCTCTTGTGTAACCAACTGTTGGTTAACCAACGTACCATTTGCACCAAATCCCTTGAGACTCCAACCCTCTTCACTGGGCCATAACTCCGCGTGATGGCGGGAAACCACAGAACTATACACTACAATGTCGTTATCGTGAGAACGACCAATGCGAATGGGTTCATCGCGATCTGGCTCAAATGTCCAACTATGCATCGCGATCGGTTGGGTCGGATGCATCAGAGATATGGTAATCGTTGACATAAAATTATCCTGATGGAGTTTAAATGAAGCACAACTACTAGGTCAAAAACCTGAAAAATCGGGGAACTCATTAAGATAATTATTATAACTCGACTCACTCAATCAGGCCATCGGTTTCTATTTATTGAAAAAATAAATATCCCCACTTTGCACTGGTAATAGCGAATAGGTAATGATTGTTTTTTTTCTTGATAAAAAGTTCAAAAACTATTTTTGTTTCATATTTCTATCCTCACTCTATTGGGCTTTATGCAAGATCGGCCCATCCCTAGGGATCGATCGCCGTAATAATTTTGCTATTCACCGGCTTAACGGGGATCTGGGATTGATTCACAGATTTGCGGTCTCCAGGAGAAGGAGAAGATTGATCCGCTTCAAAATCAGTTTTAATCTGAATCTTGGGGCCAGAGCGAGCCAGTCGGATCACCACTTCACCGGTAATCGGCATTTGCTCAATTCGCTGACCTTCCAAATAAGTGCCATTGGTTCCCAGGTTCACCACATCCCAAGCCCCCTCTCCTAAACGGAGTTCCACATGGTGACGGGAAACCACTGCACTATAGAGAACTACATGATTATCTGTAGAACGTCCGATCCGCACGACAGATTCTTGTTGGAATTCCCAATGCTGAATGGGGGTATCTTTAAGAGGATGCAATAAGGTTAGGGTGATCACATTAAATAACACAGAAATAACGAAGAATAAGGAAAGAATTGTTGGTACTTTTCAGTTCAAAAATAATTTAGAGATTGTCACATTTGAAACAAAAAAGTTACCAGATCATTTTTACCTAATGTAATGCGATCGCCCGCTTGTAATTGATGGCGATCGCCTGGACTTAAGGGAAGGTGATTAATATAGGTTCCATTAGAACTGCCCAGATCTTCTATATAATAGTGACCCTCTTCAATGCGAATGGCAGCATGAACCCGTGAGACCACATCCGAATGGGCAAATCCAGAAACGTCTATTTCTGGGGGCAGGCGGTCATTGGGTTTGCCGATGTTTAACACCGGAAGATGGGTCGATAGCTCGAAGCTCTGACCGGTCGAAACATGCACCAAGGAAGCGCTTGGTGATTGCAGTTCGGTCGATCGATTGACTGAGGGTGGAGTTGAGGCTTCTGAGGCTTCAGATTCTATTTCTGATGATTCTGATGATTCTGAGCTAGAAGGGGTAATCGGATCGGGAACGACTAGGGGATCGGGTTCGACCAAGGCAGGAATCTCTACAGATTCTTCTTCTTCAGAAGCATCTGGAGCAGGAGGAGTAGGATTTAAGGGCGTTCCGCACTGCCCACAAAAGGTCGCATCTTGCTGCACTGTGGCTCCACAGTTGAAACAGGTGGTCAGGGCAGGGAGGTCAGTATAACAGGCTTCACAAACTTGAGCGCCGTCAGGATTTTGGTGAGTACAATTGGGACAAACAATCATAGGATCAATGGGAAGGCAATCGGGGAAAGATTTAATTAAAAAGATTTAATTCGATGTCACTCTTAAGCGATCTCCGGCTGCTTCATCTAAGAGCCACCAAAGTTCGCCTTTGGGAGCAATTAAACGAGAGGGATACTGTTGGCTATCTCCTTCTGGGGCAAAGACTTGGGTTAAAGCATTGATTTTATTGGCTCCTGCGACGAGAAAAACGACACAGCGAGCGTGATTAATCAGGGGAACGGTAAAGGTGAGACGGGGTTGGCCCTCTTTATTGCCGACCGTCACTAGGCGATCGCCGACCGCCAAGGCTTCAGTCTGGGGAAACAGGGACGCGGTATGGCCATCATCACCCATCCCTAAGAGAATAATATCGAAGGTGGGGAAATCTCCAGAGGCGTTGCCAAAAAACTGCTGTAACTGAGTCTCGTGGGTTTGGGCATCCTGTTGGGGGTCTTGCGCTCCGGTGGGCATGGGATGGATATTTTCTGGGGGAATGGGAACCTGATTGAGCCAGGCTTGGCGAGCCATATTTTCGTTACTATCGGGATGATCGGAGGGAACGTAGCGCTCGTCTCCCCAAAAAATATGAATTTTGTCCCAAGGGAGATTTTCTTGGCTCAGGAACTCGTACAGGGGTTTGGGGGTGCTGCCTCCGGCGAGGGCAATGGTACAGTAGCCTTGGGAGGCGATCGCCGTTTGGATTTTTTCTTTGACTAAAGAAAGGGCGCGGCTAACAAGGGCGCTTTTATCTGGTAAAACTTCTACAATTTTAGTCATGTTCCTAACAATAAGAAAGGTCTAGTGAGCGCTTTTCCTGATTTATCTTCCCAATTATCTAGCCCATGCCAACTCCTAGTTTTTACTCGATATCCAGAATTGGGCAAGGCTAAAACCCGCTTAATTCCTGCATTAGGAGCTGAGGGGGCAACTGAATTACACCGTCAACTGGCCGAATGGGCGATCGCCCAAGGAAGGCAGCTACAAGATCGGCATAGGGAGTCTATTAAGCTCGTGGTTTATTTTACAGGCTCAACGATTCAGGCCATGCAGACCTGGTTAGGTGCTGATCTAGTTTATCGCAGTCAGGTACAAGGCGATCTAGGGGAAAAGCTCTACAGAGCTATCGATCTAGGGTTTGCCCAAGAAACGGAGCGCATCGTGGTAATTGGAACTGACTGCCCCAGTCTCACCCCAACTCTTTTAGCTCAAGCCTTTCATGCTTTAGCTTCCCACGATTTAGTCATCGGGCCAGCCGCCGATGGAGGTTATTACTTAATTGGTCTATCGCGCCCCATCTCTGCATTATTTCAAGGCATTGATTGGGGAACCTCAGAAGTGTTCACCCAAACCCTAAATATTGCTGACTCTCTAGACTTATCCTATTCTCTCTTACCCGTTCTCACCGATATTGACCGCCCAGAAGACTTGTATTGTCGCTGTAATAGGTAATGGGTAATCGGTTCTCTTAAAAGTCCCCATTCCTTAATTCCCCCATCTCCTGGAGCGTTTGCCATCCGGGTTGCCATAGGTCACGGTCTTTGAGTTGAGCTGCATTTAACCAAAAGCGCACATTAGGATCGCAAGAAGCAACCATTTCGGCAAAAACAAACTTTCCCTGGTTTTTACGGTTAGTGACCTGAAAATGTCGCCATCCCCAAGTCGTTTGCTGGGCTGTCCATTTAGAGCCAACCAGAAAGGGAAATTTTTGTTTTTTAGCCATAATCTGCGTTTAAATGGATACAGCACTTTGCACTAGACTTTAGAATCTTTGCTGACGGTTTCTTGAATCGTTAACCCTGGTTATTGATGCAGGAATTACCTCATCTCTACTTACCCTATCTCTAACATGCCCATCATGCCTTGATCTTCATGATCGAGGATATGACAGTGGTAAACGGTTTTGCCGATAAAATCTTGATACTGAATCCGCACGCGAAGGGTTTCCCCACGACGCACATTCACCACATCTTTCCAGGCTAAAAGGGGTTCGGGGGTTTGATTGCGACTGATGACTTGAAATGAGTTGACATGGATATGAAAGGGATGATCCATTGCACCTTGATTGATGATTTCCCAGTCTTCAATTTGATTTAATTTGGCCTTAACGTCAATGCGTTGATGATTAAAGGCTTGATTGTTAATGAAAAATACCATACCCATGCCTGGATTCATGCCATGATTGAGGGTAAACCGGCGCAGGGTTTGGGGTTCAGGTAACCGAGTGATGGGGATCAGGGTTTTGGGTAGGGGAAGGGGGGCGACGGCTTCGGTATACTTAAAGGTGGCGATCGCCTGAGTTTGGTTACTGCTAGAGGATGATCTCATATGGCCCATCATGCCCAGGGTTCCCCGATCGTAAGGTAAACTTAACAACGTATACTGAGATGGGGGGCGATCGCCTTTCACCAAAACTTGCACCCGCTCCCCTGGTGCTAAGAGTAACTCTTTTAATTCTACCGGCTCCGCAATTGCGCCCCCATCGGTAGCTATTAAATAAAAGGGATGTTCTGCTAAGGATAAGCGATAAAAGCGAGAACTCGACGCATTCAACAGATGTAAGCGCACCAAACCTTGGGCAGGAATAGAAAACTCTGGTTTCATTGTGCCATTAACTGTCACAAATTCCCCTTCTCGCCCTAACATGATCGCTCCATGAGAGACGTGAGAATTGGGATTAGCGGTAAAATCTTTGATGACTAAAAACTCTTCAGAAGCCGATTTTATTTCTGGGATTTCGTCTAATTCACCCCGCACAATAAACAATCCCGCCAATCCCTTAAAAACCTGTTCCGCTACTTGTCCGTGATAATGGGGATGATACCAAAAGGTTCCTACCGGATGATTTTCAGGCAATTTAAATTCATAATTAAATGTTTCACCGGGAGGAACCGAAAGAAACACATTATCAGCCGTTCCTGTGGGCGGAATATGCAACCCATGATAGTGTAGATTAGTCGTTTGCGGTAACTGATTTTGAAAATTAATTTTAATCGTGTCTCCCGGCTTTGCTTCTAGTCTTGCCCCCGGAATTTGTCCATTATATCCCCATTGTATCAACCTTTTTCTGCCAAGCTGTATCGGTGTTTCTTGGGCAACTAAATTCACAGATAATAATCCATCTTGACTAATATGGGTATTGGCCATAGCTGGCGCTTGGCTAATCGTTTTCTGACCACATTGACTGAGCAGCACTGTACCGCTTGCGCCTGCCATATAAGTGATGAACTTTCGTCTGTTTAGCATAAGTTTTTGTTTCTTATTTTTACTTATTTGACTGGGAATAATTTCTCGATTAAGCAACAACTATAGTTTGTTTCGTCTAAATTCCTTCCCCTCGCTCACCCACATCCTTAACCCACTGCAAAGCCCGTATGAGGACGCACCTCTGGGGGATGAAATCCTAAAACAATCTTCTCCTTGGGAATTCCTGCTCGCAACAAATCATCGGCTATTCCATCCTCCAACCCGTCCTCATGAATCCAAATTTTATCCCCCACCACTTCTAAATGAACAATACAACCATGAACCCTAAGTCCACGTTCCCATCCCCAAGTCATAAAAAAATAGTGTGTTTTATCATCACTCACAATCAAGCGGCGTTCTACTTTACCGAAACGATAGGGAAGGTCTGCATATTCTTTTAAAATGGGATAAATGATTGAATAGTATTGAGCTATTGTATCCATTCTAGAATAACCTCCCAATCTAGACTAAGCCTGAGATAATTTTTTATGACCCTAGTCTCCGCGCAAGGCCGATCGCGTGGCATTCTGGCTCACCTCCTGATATAGGGTGCTTAGGTAAGCCATTAACTGTTTAGATTCGGTGATTTTGGTGCGCTCATTGATAATCGGCCCTAGCACATCTAACACCGTTTCTGGGTTCGCGGGGGGAGCAATGACGACCAAAGCGGACTCTAACTCGCGATCGTATTGCCAGAACTGGTCTAGATCGACCTGGGGATAGGTCAGGGGTGCGGGTTCATTGCTGGCGTTTTCTGGTGCAATTCCCCGCTTGTCGCGCAGTGCAGAGATGATGTCATCCTTACTTTTGCCGCGCAATTGAAACAGCACAAAGGGATCGGCTCCGAAGCGATCGCCCAACAAATAATACACCGCCGCAATATGTTTACAAGGATTCGCCTTATCCGGACAACTACAGCGAGAATGAACTTCACCCAACGTAAACGGAAATAAGCTTAACCCATTAGCCGCAAACACCGATTCAATATTATCCGGCATTTCTCCCGCTAACAACTTCGCCACATAAATCGCCTTTTCTGATAAAGTTTCAATTACATGCTCCCAATCTTCCGACGTAAACGCATCCAACCAAATCGAAAGATGATAGGGTTCAGGATCAGTTCCTTGCACCTCTGCAACCACTTTTTGATCGCGAAACTGAATCGATAACACATTCCCTTCTCTTGCATAATTTCGCCCCCGCTCCAGTCGTTTTTTAAACCGATAAGAGTTGAGCAAATCTAACCATTGTTGTGTCCACCATTCCCGCTCGATGCCATAAGATTTCATGTTTCTCTCCTAGTTTCCTAACTGTTTCAATAATAAATTTCGCAGCAAATCATTGTAAAATCTGAAGAATCTCACACCTTCTCCTGCCCACCCTACCGACCTTATACCTTTTGATAGAGAAAGCAGGCAAAGTTTAAGAGTTCTTCCCGTTTTGCTTCAGGTAAGCGATCGCTCATCCACTTTATTTTATCGGCAGTAGCGAGCCATTGTTGTGTTTCACTCTGCCAAACGACGATAAATTGCTCAGTAGACAGAGGACAAAGGGCTGTGGTCTCTCCCTTTGGGTTAGCAAACTCAATTTCAAAGTGAGTTTCGTCTAAATATTCGACAACCGCACCGCGATCGCCGATGGATAGGTTATATTCTGGTACATTGACCAGCAGTTCTACAAGGTCGAACAGTTCGGGTTTCATGGCGATCGTTTTTTAATAAAAAGGGTAGTTAGTCGAGCGTGTTGGGAGTTTTCGGGAACTAACCAACCCGTTCGCACGGTTTCGATTTGTTCGGGTTCGATTCCTTGAATTTCCAGATCGATTTGATATCTTGTGCCATATTGGTCTTGACTTTGGGGGATAGCTTCTGCATCAGGAACTTTTTGATAAATTTGGTCGAGTAAAGCTTGATAATTATCTTTTGTATAACCTAAATATTTGGCAAACATTAAGGCCTTATTTTTTCCTTTAGGATTGTCTGGGTCTAGGGCATAATGAGTCAGTTTGCGAGGATCGATAAAGATCTCATCAACTAGTTCTTTGAGTTTCATTGCGGATTACAGAAAATTGAATACTATCGCTTACCCTCCTGCCCACCTTACCCGCTACCCGCTATTGTATCTCAAGGAGATACTGTTGCCAGAGGGGATGGAGGTAAAAGTGCGATCGCTCCTCTACTAATCTTTTTTCCACTAACCCCCGTCTCCCCAAGGATTGCATCCCTTCCAACAATTCAGACCTAGAGAACTCACTATGGGTCAATTGTACTGAAAGATCGACCCCTTCCTCCTGACTCCCTAACCAAGCCATCACCCGTTGTTCTACTTCTGATAACCGTTCTAATTGAGCCTCTAAAATCGGTTCTAAATCTCCTAAATATAGCTCTTTTCTGTGCCCCACCTTTTCAAGGGGGGGTTGGGGGGGATCGGCTAAAAATTGGGCAACTTGACCCTCAAAAAGTTCCCGAATAGTTGCCGCGATAATGGTTAACCAGACGGGATGACCTTGATACAAGTTAATTAACTCTGGCCAGTGTTCCTCATCGGTTAATTCCTGTTCTCTAAAAATGGCCTCAGCCTCTGAATCTAATCCTTTCAGGTGCAAACTTCGCGTCGGTCTATGCGTTCCTTCTAAGGTAGCGATTTCTCTCGGTTTTTCCCAACTCAGGAGAATGACACAACTGTAGTGCTGCGTTCTAGCAATTTGTTTAAAGAATTTGCCATAGTCTTTATAGTCCGTTAAATATTCACCCGCCAGTTGACCGCTTGCAAAAATATTTTGCACATCATCCAGGATGACTAAACAGCGAGTCTGGCGAAAAATGTCAATAACCGTTGCTGATGGGTTCGCTGGAGAGGGGGCTAAAAATTCTTTCAGTTCAGTTTGCAGCGTCGATAAGGTGGGAGTCTGGCTCAGACTGCGCCAAATAATAGCGTCAAATTCGGTCTGGATGTCTTCGATGAGTTTCAGGGTGAGGGTGCTTTTGCCAATTTCGCTCACACCGTAAATGGTGATTAAGCGCGTCCGATCTTCTAATATCCACTGTTTCAGGGTGGAGAGTTCTGTGGTGCGGTTGTAGAAGTCGGTGAGTTCTGGTGCGTCGCTTAAGTCGATGATGGGTGAGGGATGTTGGGTGCTGGAGTCTGGGGGAGATGGCGATCGCTGTTGGCTATCTTTAATTGTTTGTATAAGTTCACCTCCAATATTCACATTATCAACTTGTACTAAACAGTGACCTGATTGAGAACACGGGGAAACTCTATGCTGTTTTTCTACCTTAGAACGAAAATTAAACTTATTCAGGTCATCTCCTAATTCTTCCCGCAGCTTATTCCATAATTTAGAAGCTTCTTTCTTAATATGAGATTCACTACAATGAAAATCTTCAGCAATTTGAGGATATTTTTTCCCTTCCCACGAACCTCTCAAGATAGCTGACTGTATAGATGTCAAATTTTTTCCTGTTTTATCCAACATCAACTGGTCAACCCATTGTAGTATATCTTCAAGATCGTTCATAACTAGATACATCTAGAGATTTCTTGTAACATACTCTACTAAATGCTACTTTGTCAACCTAATTATACCAAATCCCACTAAATTGACTCAGGATAATTAGAAAAATTGTGTACTAGATATACTATTTTAGCATGGTCGCACATAAATACTACAAGCTAAAATTAAGGCAACAATCAAGAGCAAATTCAATAAGGAGAAAATCTTATGCTTTTGGTAATTCTTAATCACATTAAACATTTCATGCCTCGTCGCAGCAGAGCGCGTTTACATACTATTATTCACACAGCAGCAACAGAAGGCATGGCAATTGGGTTTGCTACTGCTCAAATTCCGGGAGACCGCTTTGTGATTGGTGCTGTTCAAATCAATATGGTAATTGAATTAGCGGCTGAGTTCGGAGCAGATCTTGATAGAGCAGCAGCGATGTCTCTAATAACTTCAGGTGTAGCAGCTTTTATAGGAGTTGAGGTATTTAATGGTATCATCAAATATGCTCCAGGAATAGGAAATGTAGCTAATATGGTGACTGCTAGTTCTGTCACTGAGACTCTGGGTTGGGCAGTTGTTGAATATTACGAAAATCAATAATATTCATTACGGCTATTCTTAGACGAGAACCAGAAACCGGGTTTTTCCAAAAAACCCGGTTTCTATTTTTTTGGGTAATTTCGGAGCAGAAGAGAAAGGCGCGGAGGATATCTTCCAAGTACAGACGCACACTACGCGACATAAATTGCCTCCTGTTCTACGGTAGAACGAATCAAAGGTTTGAGCATTACTCGACTCACCAAATCGACTCGCGTCCCTAAATGATCCTCTAGATAAAACTTGACATCCATATAGCGATCGAAGGTCACCAATCCGTCAAATTCTACTAAAATATCCACATCACTATCGGGTCTAGCTTCATCCCTAGCAACAGAGCCAAATATGGCCAGCGAAGTTATGCCAAACTCTTTTAAGGCTTGCTGGTGTTCTGCCAAAATCTCCAATACTTTGTCCCGTTGCATCATTTTTTAGCCTCACGTTTGGCTTTAGCTGCTTTAATTTTTGCTCGAATCTCTTCTTGACCGGGTTTTGGGGGCATGGCGGCAATTTTGGCAATCAGATCGCGATTTTTTTCTTCATAATATAGCCGCAGTTCTTCCGCTTCCTTCAAAACTTGCTGATACTCCGCTTCAACCAGAGCGCGATTTTCTTCAATATACGTTAAAGCGTCGTTGATTTGTTGTTCTGTTAGGTCAAATAATCCCCGGATAAACTTGGGGGGATATTGAGCAGTAACATAGTCCATGATATCGTAGATCGTGATCCTTGTCCCAGCGATAGTTAGTCCTCGTTCTGTACGGATAATTCCGGTTTGTTCATTGGATGGGTTGGTCATGATTTTTTCCGAAAGTCTAGTTGCTGAAGGTCAATTTTATTTTAAGCCAACTAATTAAGCTGTGGCAAATTCGGTCAAATGCCGTTTGCTAGGATGATGGAACCCTAAAACAATATCATTTTGAGGAATGCCCGCAGCGAGTAAATCATCGACAATACATAAATTTGTTAAGTCTTGTTCCACCCAAACTTTGCTATCTTTAATTTTCAAATAGATAATGATATGCTGTACTAGCTTCTTATCCTTCCAACCAAA
Organism: Roseofilum capinflatum BLCC-M114; assembly: GCF_030068505.1. Lineage (NCBI taxonomy): Bacteria > Bacillati > Cyanobacteriota > Cyanophyceae > Desertifilales > Desertifilaceae > Roseofilum > Roseofilum capinflatum. The sequence continues at coordinate 5,624 of NZ_JAQOSO010000036.1, read as the reverse complement.
GCGAAACCAAAGATATTCATCTCTAATTTCATCTAAGGCTAGGCGATCGCTGACTTCACATTCAGGATTTTTCTGGACTTGATGAATCTTCATACCATAATATTCAGTCAAGATTCGTTTTATGATCCGGCGGTAATGTTCTAAGTCAGCCATTTGACCAGTTCCTCCTTCGCTGTATCTACTACAATTAACAAAACTCGATTATCTTTAATCACTTCTTAACCCACAGCAAACCCGGTATGAGGTCTGACCTCTGGGGGATGAAATCCTAAAACAATCTTGTCCTTCGGGATACCTGCTCGTAACAAATCATCGGCGATGCCATCCTCTAACCCATCCTCATGAATCCAAATTTTATCCCCCACCACCTCCAAATGAACGATGCAAGCGTGAACCCGCTTACCATTCACATCCCCCACCGTCAACAGCACATAATTCTGATGGTCTTCTGCGATCGCCAATTTTCGTTGTAAATTCCCATGAGCATAGGGCAACTTGGCGTAATCTTCTAAAATTTCCTTGATAATGTAATAATAGTTTAGGGAATCCATCGCTCGATAACCTCCTGTTTTTTCTCAAAAATTAGCAAATTAAAACGCTGATTTCTTAATAAAATTTCTCCAATAGCTTCTTGAAAAAGAGTGTCAAATACATCTTTGGTAATAGCAAGATAAAGTATCCGGTTTGGATCGATATCCCGCATAATGTCGCTATACAAAGTATACTGACCTAACGCATTCTCCAAATCATTAACCCGTGACTTACCGATAAAACTCTTAATTTCTACCGCTATTTTCTTCTCGCCTTTTTCCGCAGAAAGCAACTTTTCTGCTCCGATATCGACAAATAAATCTCTACGCCCAATATTCAAAATATAGGGATCGTCGGTAATTGTCCACCCATCCTTAATTAAAGCATTCTTTACCGCATTGTGATAAATATCCTTAGCAGGCATCACTCCACCTCCAAACTTTATCCATCCTAGTCTTCCGACTGTTCTAATAATAATAAATCTCGCAGTTGGTTCGAGTCCAAACTGGCTAACCAATTTTCGCCTGAACCTACAACTTGTTCGGCGAGTTCCTGCTTGCTGGCTATCAGATCGTTAATCTTCTCTTCTAATGTACCTTCGCAAACGAATTTATGCACTTGTACATTGCGGGTTTGACCGATGCGAAATACTCGGTCGGTGGCTTGGTTTTCTACGGCTGGATTCCACCATCGGTCAAAGTGAAAGACATGATTGGCGCGGGTTAAATTTAAGCCGACACCGCCTGCTTTTAAGGATAAAATAAATAGTTTTGGCCCTTGGGGATCGTGTTGAAAACGGTCAATCATTTCTTCTCGTTGCGATCTTTTGGTGCTTCCGTATAAGAAGAAAACTTCGGATTGGAATTCTTGTTCTAAATAGGGTTTGAGCAATTTACCCCATTCGGCAAACTGGGTGAAAATTAAGGCCCGATCGCCGACATCAACCACTTCCTCCAGCATATCCCGCAGCCGCATCAGTTTCCCGGAGTTCTCTGGCTGCTTGAGTTTGCGCTTCTTCAGGAACTGCTCTGGATGGTTGCAAATCTGCTTTAACTTCGTCAGCAATGCCAAGACTTCCCCATGGCGTTGAATGCCTTCGGCTTGCTCGATTTCTGCTAAGGCTTTCTCTACCGCGTCTTGATAGAGCTGTTTCTGCTCATCAGAGAGAGCGCAGAATACGGTCATTTCCTGTTTTTCGGGCAAGTCTTCGATAATGGTGCGATCGGTTTTCAAACGCCGCAGGATAAAGGGTTGGGAGAGCGATCGCAGGGTTTGCAAGGATTCGCGATCGCCGTATTTCTCAATCGGAACCGTAAACCGGCGCTGGAAAAACTGCCGAGTGCCCAAATAACCGGGATTGAGAAAGTCCATAATTGACCAAAGTTCTTGCAAGCGATTTTCTACCGGTGTTCCCGTTAAGGCAATGCGAAACTCTGAGGTTAGCTCGCGCACTGCTTGCGACTGTTTCGCCTGGGGATTTTTAATATTCTGCGCCTCATCTAACACCACCCCTTGCCATTCTACTGCTTGCAAGTCTTTCTGGTCTCGAAATACCAAAGGATAGCTGGTAATCACCAGATCTTTTCTCTCAACGGCTTTAATAAATTGCTTGTTTTTAACTCGCTTATCCCCATGGTGAAGTAACAGGTTCAAACTGGGAGAAAACCGTTTAACTTCCCGTTGCCAATTGCCTAAAACGGAGGTGGGACAGACCAATAAAGTCGGTTTTTGCAGCTTTTTCTCCTGTTTCAAAACCAACAAAAATGCTAGAAACTGAATCGTTTTTCCCAGCCCCATATCGTCGGCTAAACAGGCTCCTAAGCCCCATTGTTCTAGAAACGCCAACCACCCCACACCCCTGGATTGGTAGGGGCGCAACTGTCCGTTAAACGTCTCTGGAGGGGCGATCGCCTCAATGGTGCGCGGCTCCATCAAACGAGTCAGTAATTCACCCAACTGGTCGGAAGCCTGAAAGTCTACCACCGGCAGCTTTTCCACCATCTGCGTATCCCCCGTACTGATGCGAAGGGCATCTTCGAGGGATAAACTCATTTGGTCTTTACGCTTGCTGAAAAACTCCTGAGCCACGCGCACATCTTGGGGGCGCAATTCCACCCATTCCCCATTAATCTCCACCAAGGGAGAATCGAGAGCCACCAATTGGTCAAATTCTTTCTTGGAAACCCGTTGCCCTCCTAGGGTTAATTCCCACTTAAATTGCAATAAACTTTGTAAACTTAAGCGATCGGTTTTCTTCCGTTTGGGCGTATCAGCAACTAAGCTTAATCCTAAGCGATTAGAAAATCCTTGTTCCGGTGCAAGAGACGGGGGCAAAATTACGCCTAATCCACTTTCTCGCAATCGCCCCACTCCCGTTTTCAGCAATTCATAGGCGTGCTGGGGATTGAGGCGACAAAAGAGGGGTTGGGAGGTGTTTAAGCTCTCTTCTAAAGGGGGAAAAATGCGCGAGGCTAATCCTAATCCGGCTAGAAAGGTTTCTTGCGGATAGCGAACAGTATAGCCTTCATAGATCAGAGATTCTACGGGATTGCTCCAAATGGTATTAGCATCCACGACACAATCGGGATTTTCCACAGATTGCAATCCATATTCGAGTAACCAATCTTGGCGTTTTCCCTGGGGAGGATGGAGTTTTAAGACGGTGGTAAAGGCGCTCTCCCGATCTAGGTGTTGCAGGGGAGCTATCCATTCCGTTAACTGGGTTTTGAGCTTCTCTATTTCGCGGGTGGGGGAGAGAGCATTACCCGTACCATTTAAGCCTTGCAGCCATTGGGCGATCGCCCCTTTCAGATTCGGCAGGGGAGTCTCCTGCTTCTGGATCTCGGCGTTGAGAATTTGGCTCAAAAAGTCCCACAGCAAGGGTTTAGGAGCTGTGGGAAAATCCAATTTTAGGCACTCTTCAACCGGTTGATAGGTGTGGCAACTGCCCGGCATCAGGCTGTTAAACTCAGTAAAGCGGTGGCGATCGCTCTGACTATCGAGTAACGGTTGCCATTGAGCAATTAAAGAACCTTCCGCACCAGCCTCAAGAGTGGGCAAAAACTTACACCGAGCGAGTAGATCCAAACACCACCGGCTAATATGAGACCAAAAGCGCAGATCCGCCCCCAACCAAGCGGGTTGAGAGTCTAATAACCCCAGAGGCAGACTGTGCAGAAAGGGTAAAGTTTGTGCAGGAGTTAGACAGAGGGCTTCAATGCGCCAAGGATGCAGGAAAATACAGCCATTTTCGCTTTCATCAGCGACATTAAGATCCCCCCAACCCCCCTTAGAAAGGGGGGCAGTAGAGGAAGTCCCGCTTTCTAAGGGGGGATCGATACTGGAGGCGATCGAGTATAACGGTGTACAAGCAATCCCCGGCGTTTGCTTCCGTTTTGATTTGGACTTGGGTGCAGCTTCAGGAAACTCGATTGAGGTGGGCAGAGCCAATTCTACCGAGACTGTCTTACAATCAGCCAAAGCCTGTTGCACCGACTCTGGTATTGGACTCGACTGTAACCAAGTTTGCAGATCTTCGGCACTGAGAGCTAAGGGATGCATGGCACACAATGAGCGATCGCACTCTTGGGGGGGAACTCTGCGCCAAGTTTCTGCCCAAATCACAAATTGATGTTGAGTTAACCAACTCCCATGTAAAATTGTCATGCGATCGTAGTCTTAAAGTTTGCTCAGTTAGAGTGAGGATGATTTACGGGTGACTTAACTCAATTTCTCATAGCCACCTCATTTCAGTAACCATATCACGACAATGGCCCGATGGATCGCTATAGCGCCAAGCGCCGTAACTTTCTGATTATACCATTGCTTTTTCTCTTGTCTCTCAAGAATTAACTGAGTGGCACGACTGAAGCAAATGCTATTAGCTCTTGTTAGCTGTAACGACATTCATTTTCCCTGGGTTTACTCCCCCGCCGCTTTCGCCTCTTCGATCCAGCGATCGAACTGCTCTTGATTTTCAGCAACCCATTCTTCTGCCAACCGGCGAATAGCTTCCGATGTATTTGCCCCTTCTTTAATCTTTAGACTCGCTTCATTCATATCTTCCAGGGAAATTTGCACCAACTCAAACCAGCGTTTCGCTACTGGATTCTGTGCTAAGAACTCAGGATTAGACATCACTTGCTGAGTGGTTGCTGGCAAGCCCAAATTTTTACCATTAAATGTGGTATCTGCTTCTGATATATTAGTCATCTCCTCTGGTAAAGACGTAAAAGGAACTTCTAACCAAATTACATCTTCACCTGGCCTTAAAACAGCACCCACCCAATGGGGATTATAAGCATAGTAAAAAATCGGCTCTCCTTCTTCGTAACGAGTAATAGCATCTGCTAACAAAGCCGTATAACTTCCTTGATCGTGTTCTACGGTATCTTCAAGTTCATAGACTTCAATATGATGATTGGTATTTTTTTCACAACCCCAACCCGGATTACATCCCGTTAAATTAGCTTTTCCATCTCCATCAAAGTCAAATAACTGGGCAATTTCCGGGTCTTGAAACTGCTCTATATTTGTAATTCCATATTCATCGGCTGTTTTTTTATCAATCAGATATCCTTGGGTTCCTGATTCAATTAAAAGTCCTACACCTGTTAATTTTTCTTCACCTCCAGCATTGTTAAAAAACTCTTCATGCCCAGGCTGATAATAGACCACACTATAATCTAAATCTCCATTGGCAACAGAAAGATAAATACCGGGATACTCCAACTCTTTGACCGAATCAATCTGATAACCGAGCTGTTCCAGACCAATATTAACCACCTGAGTTTGAAAGCTTTCTTCCACCCAGCTACTATGTCCTGAACGAATGGTCACCTCTTCAGGGGGTAAACTACCACTCGAACTCGAAGAACTAGACTCCGAGGTGGGTTGACAGGACGTTAATCCCAGAAACAGCGACACACAAGTGGTAAGGAAGATAGTTTGGGGAGATAATTGGGTTTTCACAGTCTTCTTAAAAGTTTTATCTAGGACAAAAAAGGTATATAGCAAACCTAAATGAGTTGTGTAATGGCTGCCCCTCATCCCCCTGCCCCCTTCTCCCGCAGGCGCTGTCCTGCTTGCCCTGA
>NZ_JAQOSO010000035.1 GCF_030068505.1 Roseofilum capinflatum BLCC-M114 | reverse complement strand
GATGCTGGGGTTTTGGTATTAGGAGCCTGACGATGACCTACTCTCACATGGGCAACGCCACACTACCATCGGCGCTGGTCTGTTTCACTTCTGAGTTCGGGATGGGATCAGGTGGTTCCAGACCGCTATGGTCGTCAGGCAAAACGGTTGATCACTGGGGGACGGGATAGAACTGAGTGATGTTGATTTCGTTTGAGCGGTTAGGCTCTGCGTTATCCGCAATTGTCTTGGGTGTTATATAGTCAAGCCGCACGAGCAATTAGTATCGGTTAGCTCAACGCCTCGCAGCGCTTACACACCCGACCTATCAACGTCCTGGTCTTGAACGGCTCTTCAGGGACCTCGAGGGTCCAGGGAGATCTCATCTTGGAAGGGGCTTCCCGCTTAGATGCTTTCAGCGGTTATCCTGTCCGAACATAGCTACCGGGCAATGCGACTGGCGTCACAACCCGAACACCAGAGGTTCGTCCACTCCGGTCCTCTCGTACTAGGAGCAGCTTTCCTCAAATCTCCAACGTCCACGGCAGATAGGGACCGAACTGTCTCACGACGTTCTAAACCCAGCTCGCGTACCACTTTAAATGGCGAACAGCCATACCCTTGGGACCGGCTTCAGCCCCAGGATGTGATGAGCCGACATCGAGGTGCCAAACACCGCCGTCGATGTGAACTCTTGGGCGGTATCAGCCTGTTATCCCCGGAGTACCTTTTATCCGTTGAGCGATGGCCCTTCCATACAGAACCACCGGATCACTATGACCTACTTTCGTACCTGCTCGACGTGTCTGTCTCGCAGTTAAGCGGGCTTGTGCCATTACACTAACCGCATGATGTCCGACCATGCTTAGCCCACCTTTGTGCTCCTCCGTTACGCTTTGGGAGGAGACCGCCCCAGTCAAACTACCCACCACACAGTGTCCTCATCCCCGATAAGGGGACCAAGTTAGAACCTCAAACATGTCAGGCTGGTATTTCAAGGTTGGCTCCATGAGAACTGGCGTTCCCACTTCAAAGCCTCCCAGCTATCCTACACAAACATGCTCAAAGTTCACTGTGAAGCTATAGTAAAGGTTCACGGGGTCTTTCCGTCTAGCCGCGGATACACCGCATCTTCACGGCGATTTCAATTTCACTGAGTCTCGGGTAGAGACAGCGCCCCCATCGTTACGCCATTCGTGCAGGTCGGAACTTACCCGACAAGGAATTTCGCTACCTTAGGACCGTTATAGTTACGGCCGCCGTTTACCGGGGCTTCGATCAAGAGCTTCGCGCAAGCGCTAACCCCATCAATTAACCTTCCGGCACCGGGCAGGCGTCACACCGTATACGTCCACTTTCGTGTTTGCACAGTGCTGTGTTTTTAATAAACAGTCGCAGGGGCCTGGTATCTTCGACTGGTCTCAGCTCCACCCGCAGGGGCTTCACTTACTGCCAGCGTGCCTTCTCCCGAAGTTACGGCACCATTTTGCCTAGTTCCTTTACCCGAGTTCTCTCAAGCGCCTTGGTATTCTCTACCTGACCACCTGTGTCGGTTTGGGGTACGGTCTCGAATAGCCTGAAGCTTAGAAGATTTTCCTGGAAGCATGGCATCAATGACTTCCCGCTCTATGAGCAGTCGTCGTCACGTCTCGGGATTGTGGACCCGGATTTGCCTAAGTCCACTCCCTACTCGCTTAAACCGGGACAACCGTCGCCCGGCTCACCTAGCCTTCTCCGTCTCTCCATCGCAGCTATCCAAGGTACGGGAATATTAACCCGTTTCCCATCGACTACACCTTTCGGTCTCGCCTTAGGGGCCGACTCACCCTGCGCCGATTAGCGTTGCGCAGGAACCCTTGGTCTTCCGGCGTGCGGGTTTTTCACCCGCATTGTCGTTACTCATGTCAGCATTCGCACTTCTGATACCTCCAGCATGCTTCTCAACACACCTTCGCAGGCTTACAGAACGCTCCCCTACCCCGCATACAAAGTATGCAGCCGCAGCTTCGGTGACCAGTTTGAGCCCCGTTACATCTTCCGCGCAGGCCGACTCGACTAGTGAGCTATTACGCTTTCTTTAAAGGATGGCTGCTTCTAAGCCAACCTCCTAGCTGTCTGAGCCTTCCCACATCGTTTCCCACTTAACTGGTACTTGGGGACCTTAGCTGGCGGTCTGGGTTGTTTCCCTCTTCACGACGGACGTTAGCACCCGCCGTGTGTCTCCCGGATAGTACTCACAGGTATTCGGAGTTTGCATCGGGTTGGTAAGTCGGGATGACCCCCTAGCCGAAACAGTGCTCTACCCCCTGTGGTATTCGTCCGAGGCGCTACCTAAATAGCTTTCGGGGAGAACCAGCTATCTCCGGGCTTGATTAGCCTTTCACTCCGATCCACAAGTCATCCCCTGGCTTTTCAACGACAGTGGGTTCGGTCCTCCAGTGCCTGTTACGGCACCTTCAACCTGCTCATGGATAGATCGCCCGGTTTCGGGTCTATGCCCAGCGACTAAATCGCCCTATTCAGACTCGGTTTCCCTACGGCTCCCCTAAACGGTTAACCTCGCCACTGAACATAAGTCGCTGACCCATTATACAAAAGGTACGCCGTCACGGAACAAGTCTGCTCCGACTGCTTGTACGCATACGGTTTCAGGGTCTATTTCACTCCCCTCACAGGGGTTCTTTTCGCCTTTCCCTCACGGTACTGGTTCACTATCGGTCAGTCAGGAGTATTTAGCCTTGGAGGATGGTCCCCCCATGTTCAGACAGGATATCACGTGTCCCGTCCTACTCGATTTCACCAGACTCAGGTTTCGGATACGGGGCTATCACCCACTATGGCGGCACTTTCCAGAGCCTTCTCCTACCAGTTGTCTAGCTTAAGGGCTAGTCCCCGTTCGCTCGCCGCTACTTAGGGAATCTCGGTTGATTTCTTTTCCTCGGGGTACTTAGATGTTTCAGTTCCCCCGGTTCGCCCCTTACACCTATGGATTCAGTGTAAGGTACCGACCCGAAAGTCGGTGGGTTTCCCCATTCAGAAATGCCCGGATCACAGCTTGTTTGCCAGCTCCCCGAGCCTTATCGCAGGCTTCCACGTCTTTCATCGCCTCTGACTGCCAAGGCATCCACCGTATGCGCTTAGTTGCTTGACTATATAACCCCAAGACAACTGTGTTCCATTCATCGATAACCTGGTAAACCAGGGCATCGATAAGTGGAGACAGTTCCTTGAAGCGATATAACAACCACTTCAACGACAACACCGGATAACGCTTGAAATCGCTATCACTTTTGAACTTTTCTCTCGGAGATAATGAGAGAAAAAATTCTGTGTTCTATCTCGTCCAATTTGTTAAAGAGCAAATCTGACCCAGTGATCAGAAAGAAGGGCTTCGAACTT
>NZ_JAQOSO010000034.1 GCF_030068505.1 Roseofilum capinflatum BLCC-M114 | reverse complement strand
GGGAGAAGGGGCTAGGGGATGAGGAGCAACAATGACTTGTAGCACTGCATTCTTCTGAAACACCAAGGTTTTTGCCCTCTCCCTATATCCCTCTCCCACGGGAGAGGGACTTTCCCCCTTCTCCCACGGGAGAAGGGGCTAGGGGATTAGGGCTTTTTGTCTATTAAACCACTTTTTATAAAAAACAAGCATAAAAATTATCTAAAATAAGATTTTAAAGCTTCACAGAGAATTGGAAGAGATAGAAGCCCAATAAAAACAGATAAAGCTTAAAAACAAGCGATTAAACCTTAAGTCATTGCGATCGCCCCTTGGATTTGCTCGGCACTTCGTTGATAATGCGATCGAGACCCAGAAACACAAGCTATTCAAAGCCATTAGGAGAGAGCGCCCTATGAAACTATCAGTCTATGGAAAAGGCGGTATTGGCAAATCCACTACAAGCTGCAACATCTCCGTTGCCCTCGCCAAACGGGGTAAAAAAGTGCTACAAATCGGCTGCGACCCCAAACATGACAGCACCTTCACCCTCACCGGATTTCTGATTCCCACCATCATTGATACCTTGCAAGCCAAAGATTACCACTACGAAGATGTTTGGCCCGAAGATGTCATATTCAAAGGCTATGGTGGCGTAGACTGTGTAGAAGCAGGCGGCCCTCCCGCCGGAGCTGGCTGTGGCGGTTATGTCGTTGGCGAAACCGTAAAACTACTGAAAGAACTCAACGCCTTTGACGAATACGATATCATTCTCTTCGACGTACTCGGTGATGTCGTCTGCGGTGGCTTTGCTGCTCCTCTCAACTACTCCGACTACTGCATGATTGTCACCGACAACGGCTTTGATGCCCTCTTTGCCGCCAACCGTATTGCCGCCTCCGTGCGCGAAAAAGCCCGAACCCACCCCCTACGATTAGCCGGTCTCATCGGTAACCGCACCTCCAAGCGCGACCTCATCGACAAATATGTAGAATCCGTTCCCATGCCAGTCCTAGAGATTCTGCCCTTAATCGAAGATATCCGCATCTCCCGCGTCAAAGGCAAAACCATCTTTGAAATGGCCGAAACCGACCCCACCCTAGAACCCGTTGCCAACTATTATCTCAACATCGCCGACCAAATCCTGGCCCGTCCCGAAGGCGTTGTTCCCAAAGATGCCGCAGACCGCGACCTATTCTCCCTGCTCTCCGACTTCTACCTCAACCCTCCCAAAGAAGCGGTAAAGACAGAAGAGGAAGAACTAGAACTAATGATGGTTTAGGCGCTTTTCCCCTCATCCCCTAACCCCTTCTCCCGCAGGCGCTGCCCTGAGCGAAGTCGAAGGGAGAAGGGGAAAAAATAAGTCCCTCTCCCGTGGGAGAGGGATTTAGGGAGAGGGCAAGCTCCCGTGGGAGAGGGACTGAGGATGAGGGCAAGCTCCCGTGGGAGAGGGATTTAGGGAGAGGGCAAGCTCCCGTGGGAGAGGGATTTAGGGAGAGGGCAAGCTCCCGTAGAAAAGGGATTTAGGGAGAGGGCAAAATCCCCAGTTCGGCCGGAAAAACAGTATCATGCTCAACGAAACCCTTGCTATTGGATTGACTGCTGTGAGTATGGCTTTTTTCGATAACTTTACCGCTTCCATTCGCCAAAAATGGCTGGATTACTTTCAAGCCAATAAAGCGTGGTTGCTTCTGCAAATGGAAGTGAAGTCCAACAAAACGCCGGATGGGGGACGCAGACCCGCTTCTTCCCTGATTTTAGGGGTGGTGAATGCCCTAGAGCCAAAATTGGGCAATTTGATGGTTCCCTTCTTCAAGCTCAATGCGGATGAAGATGCCTTAGTGGATGTATTGGGTTTGAATTTTGACCCGGAGCGGGAGTTAAACCCGAATGGAGAAGCCCCCGCCATTTCTTCCCCCGGACAACCTACGGGCGTGTCTCGTTTGTTACCGGATGGAGATGACGATCTATAACGTTAACTGATTGAAATCTAGGTTTATATCTTATGACTGTTGCACAACCGGAAACCAGTGCCCTCAATTTTGAGTGTGAAACTGGCAATTATCATACGTTTTGTCCCATTAGCTGTGTTGCCTGGTTATACCAGAAAATTGAAGATAGTTTCTTTCTGGTGATTGGCACAAAAACCTGTGGCTATTTCCTGCAAAATGCCATGGGAGTGATGATTTTCGCGGAACCTCGCTATGCGATGGCGGAGTTAGAGGAGGGCGATATTTCGGCTAAATTGAGCGATTATGACGAATTGAAGCGGTTGTGCTTGCAGATTAAGCGCGATCGCAACCCTTCTGTTATAGTTTGGATCGGGACTTGTACCACCGAAATCATCAAAATGGACTTAGAAGGTCTCGCTCCCAAACTCGAAGCAGAAATCGGCATTCCCATCGTCGTTGCTCGCGCCAATGGCTTAGACTACGCCTTCACCCAAGGAGAAGATACCGTCCTGGCAGCAATGGCGGCTCGCTGCCCGAAAAATGTGGAACAACCGGAAGAAAAAGAAGAGCGCAACGCCATTCAACGCCTACTCACGTTTGGCAAGAAAAAGGAAGACGTAGCTCAAGAAGAATCGGAATATGTAGACCATCCGCCTCTGGTTTTATTCGGCTCCGTTCCCGACCCCATCGTAACCCAATTGACCCTAGAATTAAAGCGCCAGGGCATCAAAGTTTCCGGATGGTTACCCGCAAAACGCTATACCGAATTACCGGTATTAGAAGAAGGCTATTATGTCTCTGGAGTCAACCCCTTTTTATCTCGCACAGCCACAACCTTAATGCGTCGGCGCAAGTGTAAGTTAATTGGCGCACCCTTCCCCATCGGCCCGGATGGAACCAGAGCGTGGATTGAAAAGATTTGTTCCGTCTTTAATATCGAACCCAAAGGATTAGCAGAACGGGAGCAGCAAATCTGGGAAAGTGTAGAAGATTATCTGCAATTGGTGCGCGGTAAATCGGTCTTTTTCATGGGAGATAATTTATTAGAAATTTCCCAAGCCCGGTTCCTAATTCGCTGCGGTATGATTGTCCAGGAAATCGGCATTCCCTACATGGATAAGCGCTATCAAGGAGCGGAGTTAGCGCTGTTGGAAAAAACCTGTCAAGAGATGGGAGCGCCGTTGCCCAATATTGTGGAAAAACCGGACAATTACAATCAAATTCAACGGATTTACGACCTGAAACCGGATTTAGTAATTACGGGAATGGCTCACGCGAACCCAATGGAAGCACGGGGAATTACTACCAAGTGGTCAGTTGAGTTCACGTTTGCCCAAATCCACGGCTTTACGAATACTCGCGACATCCTGGAGTTGGTCACCCGTCCCTTGCGCCGGAATAACAATCTGAAGGACTTGGGTTGGGAGAAGTTAGTGAAGGAAGAAGCCAAAGTTTAGGAGATAACCCAGAAGCCGGGTTTCTTCGAGAAACCCGGCTTCTAGCAGCAGTTATAGTATGTCATTGCGTGCGATTCGTTCCCGTCCAAGTTTGGGGATAACA
>NZ_JAQOSO010000033.1 GCF_030068505.1 Roseofilum capinflatum BLCC-M114 | reverse complement strand
AGGGAATAGGGTTGTGGTACATGGCTTTGAGCCTTTAAGACTGTACACCATAACACGCGAAGTGCTGTATCATGTCCGGTTAAACAGTTGTCATTGCGATCGCAGGGAAGCATTCCCCAAGATTAGCGAGATGATCGAGATTGCTTCATTTCGCTGGCGCGACCTTCGCAATGACATATCATAATTGATCATTCAGATTTGAAATGACTAAACAAGTCGGTAGTGCCGTGACAACCCTAAAATGGTGGGTTACGGCGGATTGAGAGATTGCTGTCAGAGTCTAGGTTTTAGCCGCCTAACCCACCCTACGATTAGAAATAGGGTACGATCAGAAAATTTGCGATCGCATATAAGCCACCGGTAAACTCACCAATTTCTTCGGTAAAGACACATAAGCACGCTTCGTAAACACATCATAATCATTGCGCTCGATCGCCCCTAAAATCTGTTGATAGAGCATCAGCGCTGACCAAACCGGCCATCGAGCATCCCGAATCAGATAGCGTACACCCCCCTCCGCTTGTTTATAAAACTTCCGCGCTCGTTGAATTTGGAAGCGCATAAAGTTGCGCCAGCGATCGTCAATTACCCCATTGAGTAAATCCTCTTCCGTATAGTCAAACAGGGCCAACTCTTCCAAAGGTAAATAAATTCTACCCCGCTCAATATCTTCCCCCACATCCCGGAGAATATTGGTTAACTGATTGGCAATACCCAGAGCAACCGCCTCATCGATGGGCACATAGGGCTGAGTATGCCAAGGGGCAATCGAACCAGACTCATCTACCCCCATCACGGATGTAGACATTAATCCCACAGTTCCCGCGACTCGGTAACAGTACAAATACAGATCCTCGAAGGTTTGATACCGATTCTGGAATAAATCCATCCGTTGCCCGGCAATCATATCGCGGAAAGGCTGAATATCGAGGGCAAACTGTTCTAGGGTATCCACTAGAGCCACTTCCTCATCCGTGAGAGCATGACCCTTAAACACTTCTTCTAGGCGCTCTTCCCAATCATCAAGGGTGGCTGGGGTGGTAATTTCACTTTCCTTGCCATCGACTAATTCATCGGTGTGGCGACACCAAGCATAAATGGCCCAAATGGCCCGGCGCTTGGCTTCTGGCATCAATAGGGTTCCTAAATAGAAGGTTTTGGCATAGGTTGCCGTAATTTGACGACAGAGTTCATAGGATTCTTCTAGGGAGACAAGCGGTCTCATGCGAGCAGGCTTCGGTAATTGCAGCATGGGTTACAGAGAGATTCGGCGGTGGGGGACTTAGAGTGCGGACTCAGATTTAGCCGGGGACTTTATTGGAGTTTCTCCTAATTCCTGACTTCTGACAATAGCTTGGGCGGTTAATTTACCGGATAAGACCGCTCCTTCCATGCTGGCTAGGTAGCGCTGCATGGTGTAATCTCCGGTCAGATAGAAGTTAGGAATGGGGGTTTCCTGGGAGGGGCGGTGGTTTTGCCGTCCGGGGGTGGCTTTGTAGACGGAGCGGGGGGTTTTGACCACGTGGGACTTGAGCAATTTTGTGGGATTATCCCCGGTAAAGTGTTGGGGAAAGAGGGTTTTGAGTTCGGCTAAGGTGGCTTCGATGATGTCTTCATCGGATTTAGAAATCCAGTCTTTTGCCGGTGCAAGCACGAGTTCGAGCATGGAGCGGTCGGGGTTGGCGTACTCTTTGCAGGTGTTGCTCATGTCTGCGTAGACGCTCAGGAGGGGAGAGCGGGAGAAGAGCAGGTGGTCAATATCGGTGAGTTTGCGGTCAAACCACAGATGCAGGTTGATGACGGGAACTCCTTCTAAACCTTGCAGTTGCTGGAAGTAGGGCATGGCTCGCCAGGGTTGGGGCAGGATGGTTTTTAGGGGGTCTACGGGCATGGCGGAAACGTAGACATCGGCGTTGAGGACTTCATCGGGTTGGCCATCCATTCCCCGCAGTAAGAAGCCGCCTACGCTGTAGTCGTCTTTGAGGAGGAATTGTTTGACGGGGGCGTTGAGTCGGACTTGGCCGCCGCGATCGCCAATATAATCGACTAAAGGCTGGCATAGTCGTTCTGTGGGCGAGCCATCGAGAAAGGCCATTTTCGAGCCGTTTTTCTCCTGGAGAAATCGATTTAGAGCCGTGAGGATAATCGTAGCGGAGATTTCATCCGGGTTGATGAAGTTCAACGCTTTGGACATGGCGATGAACACTTCGGTTTCGATGCGAGGGGGGACGTTCTGTTTTTTGAGCCATTCGCTGAAGGAATATTGATCCATTTCCTCCACGTAGCTCTGTCCCTTGAGAATAGCTGGAAGTAGTCCAATACCAAACTGGATTTTTTCGCTCCAGGTGAGCATGTCATTGTTGCGGAGAATGGCAATCAGGCCATTGATGGGGGCGGGGAGGTCGGGAAAGTCAAACCGGGAGTAGGTTCCGGGCTTTTCCGGCTGGTTAAAGATCATCGAGTGCTGTTTCCATTGCAGCCGGTCTTCGATATCCAATTCTTTGAACAATTGCAGCATGTTGGGATAGGCCCCAAAGAAGATATGCAACCCGGTTTCGTACCAGTCTCCGTCTTCGTCTTTCCAGGCGGCGACTTTGCCCCCTAGGACATCCCGACGCTCTAGGATAATGGGGGTGTGGCCCGCATCGGTGAGGTATTTGGCGCAGGAGAGTCCTGCTAATCCAGCTCCAGCGATCGCAACTCGCATTTAGTTTTTTTTCCGCTCTGTAACATTTCTTATTATTCTACTATAGTTGGCCCAGAGTTCTCACGTTTTGATCGAAAGATCGCCAAAAATGGAGAAATATCCGAAATGGCGATCGCCGGAAATCTGGCTTGCCAACGGATTGAAGTTGTGATACATTTCTTAACAGTAGAGAAACAATTCCGTTGGCTCTACGGGCTGCGGAGATCCAAAACAACCGGTAAGCAAAGTTGCCAGTTGTCCAGGTGTCTCCCGTAAGTCTTTTGTCTTTTTCTAATTACCGATGCTTGAAGTTCAGAGCGTTCCACCCTGTGGAGTCGCGGGAACCTTTGGGCCATTTTTTAGGGTGTTCTAGTCTCATGCATTAGAGCAGACAGATTCTTGTCCTGCTATCTCTGTGCAGTTGAGGGACTAGCACAACCGAGATAGATCCTGCTCCAGAGTTTCCTTATGGTGGAAACCATAGGGGAGGTTCACGGGCTGCTGACTTCACGCGATCGTTTTTCCCACCCATGATTTTTTATTCATCACCTCATTTGGAGTTGCGGCTGATCTATGTACTTAACTGGCGTTTTTTTAACTCGAAATTCTAACGTTTTAACCACACCTTGGTTCTGGAAAGCTTTAATCTCTATGGGTAAGGGTTGGGTCTTATTTTGTCAATATTCTTGGTTGATTTCGCCCCTAAAGTGTCTTTTGGCGAGTTAGTTTGTAAATTTGCGGTAATAGGGAATGGGGAATGGGGAATGGGGATTGGGGAATGGGGAATGGGGAATGGGGAATGGGGAATGGGGAATGGGGAATAGGGA
>NZ_JAQOSO010000032.1 GCF_030068505.1 Roseofilum capinflatum BLCC-M114 | reverse complement strand
GGGGAATAGGGAATGGGGAATGGGGAATGGGGAATGGGGAATGGGGAATGGGGAAAACCCAGTAAAGAATCCATATTACCCATTACCCATTACCCCGCGAAATGCTGTAAATGTTAAGAAAAATCTCTAAATTTCAAGGTTGATTGCAATTTAGGGGCGATCACGTACTCTGGAGAAATTTGGGTGATACCCTGAGAAGACAAAATTGATCGACACTCACCCAAGCAGTGATCCTCTATGCATAATAAGCGTTCTGATTCAGATTGGCTCGAAGCGATCGTGACTGGCAGTATTGGCGCAGGTATTGTTACTTCTTTTGCCGTTAGCCAAGGGCAACATCCCCTCGTGGGTCTAGCTATTACCCTGTTTGCGGGGATCTCGGCTTGGTTAATCGATCGGGCGATCGCTTAAACTTGCAGCGCTTGGCGCTGTTATGGTGTAGAGTCTTAAAGGCTAAAAGCCATGTACCACATTCCCTATTCCCTATTCCCTATTCCCTATTCCCTAGCGCGAAGCGCTATAGGTTCTCAGTTTATCCGAGTGCTGCTCACAACTACTCTAATTATAGGCTCGGTAACTCTCTCAGTCCAAGCTCTGGAAATGGGAGAAGATGGGCCGCAAGTTCGGGAATTACAGGAACAGTTGCAACGATTAGGGTACTTTAATTTACAACCCACCGGACTGTTTCGAGAACTCACTAGAGATGCAGTAATTCGCTTTCAAGAAGACCAGGGCCTAATTCCCGATGGTATTGTGGGCGCACAAACTTGGAGTCGGTTACGTTCAGCAGGCACAGGGCGATCGACCTTAGACAATTCTCCCCTACTTCAGCGCGGAGACCAAGGCCCTCAAGTCACTGCTCTACAAGAAAAATTGATGGCCACAGGCTTCTTTAACGGCCCCATTACCGGATTATATGGCTCCTTAACCGAGGAAGCGGTTCGCTCCTATCAACAATCTCAAGGCTTAACCCCAGATGGCATTTATGGCCGCCGCACCCAAGCAAGACTCGAAAATGGAGCGCCCATGGGGAACGCCTTAAGTGCAGGGTCAGATCCCCATGTTCTAGAATTACAGCGCCGCTTAAAAGCCAGGGGATTTTATGATGGCCCCTTAGATGGCATTTTAGGCCCCCAAACTGAAGCAGCTATATCCAGAGCGCAAGAGAGCTATGGCATTAGCCCCGAAGATATTCGCTGAGTGTCCCTATCGGTAGTGCCGTGACAACCCTAAAATGGTGGGTTACGGCGGATTGAGTCCCTATCGGTAGGGTGTGTTAGCGAAGCGTAACGCACCAATTCGCTGCCTGAGCAACCAATCCTTGAGCAAAAGAAATCCATAGTGAGTCATTTTGAGTCATGTTACTGGAAAAAATCGCCTAGAATAAGGGCAACATAGACATCTGGATTAAAATCCCTTATTTCCTATGGACTCTCTAGCCTATCTACATCTAGCCCTCGCCTATCAAGACCCCACCAGCCCTGAATTGATCTTGGGCAAATGGCTGAAGCAATTCTGGCAACAGTGGCTCTCTAAACCTATCTCTAGTCGCTTTATCCTGCGATTACTGTCTGTAGCCACTGCTCTGACGATTCTGACTTTAGCCCAAGCTGCTCTCGCCTTATTACAAAGGGGAAGTGTTGGCCTGGAGGTGAGAGAACTTCAGTGGCAGCTACAGCAGTTGGGATACTATCAAGGCCCAATAGATGGTAACTTTGATTGGGCAACCGATCAAGCAGTCAGGAATTTACAAAGACAAGCTGGCCTTCAGGTAGATGGTGTCGTTGGACAGGATACTACGTGGGCTATTAGTCAACGTTTGGGAATACCTCCGAGAATCCCAACCGTACCTGTCTCATCCTTCCTTCCCCCTCCCCCTCCACCGAATTTCAACACGCCTTCTTATCTCGGCTCCAATGTATATAATCCGTCGGTTCAATCCTTTGGGACAATTAACCGTCAATTAGCACCAGGCGCTCAGGGAAATGATGTTGTAGAACTCCAAAGACTATTAATCAATAACGGTTTTAATCCAGGCCCCATTGATGGATATTATGGCCCGCTTACCAGAGATGCTGTCGAGCAGTTTCAGTTATCTAGGGGTTTATTTGCTAATGGTATCGCTGATGCCGAAACTATACAAGCATTATATGGGGGTGGATCGGGAAACAATATGGCCATCCCCAGGTTTACGCCCAAAGGATATGTGGTCGTTATTCCCACAGGCGATAACACTCTGGTGACTAGAGTTCAGGAAGTTAACTCCGGGGCACAACTCTACCGCAATCGCCGAGGCCGATATATTTATGTGGGAACCTATGGTAATCGAGATCAAGCGGAGAGTCAGTCGGCTTGGTTGCGATTTCGAGGATTTACCAATGCCAGAGTTGTTTATTTCCGTTAACCTCTAAATGGAGTACACAGCTTTTTGTAAGCCGGGTAGAAGTGCATCAATATAATCGGGCCAACCAATGACAATCATTTGTTGGTGGGCGAGGCTATCTGGATCGATGGCATTGGGGGTAAACTCTAGGGGTTGGCCCTCAAGATCGCAACAGACTAATCCGGCTTTCTGAGCTAAGGCGATCGGGCCAACAGTATCCCAGAGTTTCACCCGACGATTAAAGTAAAAATACAAGCCCACCCGGCCAAAAATGACTTCTAACACCTTTAAGCCAAAGCTGCCTAAAGAATTAAACTGAATGTGGGGAATAAACTCGGTTAAGGCTTGGCCATAGGTTTTTCGGTCTTGAAAGCCAATTTGCACGGGACAGAATGAGGCAGACGGGGGGGGAGGGATTTGGGGGATAATGGCTTTAGGCAGTTCTTGAGAGCGGATTTCAAACAAACCCCAATCGTAGCCCCCATAATATAATCTGGCCCGTGCTGGGGCATAAATCCAACCGGCGATCGGTTGATAATTTCGCAATAGTCCTACCATAACAGCATAATCTTGACGGCCATTGACTAAGCCTTCTGTACCATCTAAGGGGTCAATACACCATAAGTGTTCATAGGCTTGGTGAAATAAGCCCCTTGATGCTTCATTTTCCTCAGTAATAATGCCATCTTGGGGAAACATGCTACCAAAAACTTGGGCTAATTTCCGGTCTAAATAGCGATCGACATTGGTGACATAATCTCCTGGCCCTTTTTCATCCACCTCAAACGATTGACTGAGCAACTCAATTTGTTGACCACACTCTTGTAAGACTTGAGTGATTTTGGGATTAAACTCAGATGCAATGTCATCCATAGCTCTCTCGACATAAAAAAACGGGGTAACCAGCATTAGGTTAACCCGTTAACTTGGAAACGCGCTAGAGAAATTACTTTTGTACGACCAATTTCACGTTCGCGTTTTGCAGACCAGGACGCTTAACTTCGCTCAGGGTCTTGTTGACTGCATACTTTTGGTTGATGGAGTTGATCAACTCGGTTTGGTTGTGCTTTTTAGCTACACCCCAGAGGTCAGCGATGAGGTCGAAAGAACCATCCGCATTGCGAGACCAGCCGAGGTCATACTCGCCTTCGAGAACAGCAACGAGGTCAGCACGAACTTGTTGGCCGTTGTATCCGCGCACATTGGCTTCACTCTTGACGGAGATACCCAGGTCACGCAAGGAAGACTTGAGGATTTCAGCGTCGGTGATTTTGGTACGCAGGGTGCTAAAGTGAGACATTTGAGATTTCCTCCTAAGAAAACGGTGTTTGAGAGAAACGACAACTTATGGATTGAAACTATGCCGTTGATCGTTTTTGGCGATCGCTGGCTTTAAATGAAACTAGCGAGGGATACGCTAGTCTTTCCTCCTGTTGGGAGCAGGAGAGAAAGTCTGTTAGAACTCCAGTCGCTGATACTCAGCAACGGAAGCGGCCGCAGGTCTAGCCCGTTGTCTGGCCCAATCTCTGAGGGCCGTTACCTGTTCTTGCATCGTCTTCGACAGGGGCAACGTGGCTTTTATGGCAGCAATGATGTCCAGTTGGGTAAATTCCCGATCCTGGGCAAAGGCTTCATACATGGCTGCAATAATGGCCTGCTCAATTTCGGCTCCAGAAAAACCATCGCAAATCTTTGAGAGTTGCTCAAGATCGAAGCGGGACACATCTCGGCGACGTTTTTCTAGATGAATAGTGAAAATATCTGTACGCTCTTGTTCGTTGGGTAAGTCAACAAAGAAGATTTCGTCAAAGCGACCTTTACGCAAGAATTCTCCGGGTAGGCGTTCCACGCGGTTGGCGGTTGCCATCACGAATACGGGAGAGTCTTTTTCCTGCATCCAGGTGAGGAATGAGCCAAAGATCCGACTAGAGGTTCCCCCATCGGAGTCCGCAGACCCGGTTCCTCCCGCAAAGGCTTTGTCGAGTTCATCAATGAACAAGATAGCTGGGGAAATGGATTCAGCCGTTTTCAGGGCGTTTCGGAGGTTCGCTTCTGAACGACCGACCATGGAACCATCGTAGACTCGACCCATGTCTAATCGGAGTAGGGGTAATCCCCATAGGCGAGAGGTGGTTTTGGCAATTAAGGATTTTCCACAACCGGGAACTCCTAGAATGAGCATTCCTTTGGGTTGGGGTAAGCCATATTGCCTGGCTCGCTCAGTAAATGCATTAGAGCGCTGTTTGAGCCATGATTTGAGTTCCTCTAAGCCACCGATCGCATCAATGGTTTCGTCTTCTTCAATGTATTCCAGGATACCGTTACGGCGAATTAACTGTTTTTTCTCAGATAGAACAATTTCTACCTCAGATTCTGTTAATCGACCGGCTGTCACTTGGGCTTTGCGATACACCTTTTCGGCTTCGTCTAGGGTTAAGCCTAGAGCTGCTTTCAGGAGTTTTTCTCGCACATTGGTCTTGATCCGACTCGAACCGAGTTGGGTGGATAAGACTTGATTGAGTGCCTCTAAATCGGGTAGGGCAAAGTCAAGTACAATGACTTCTTTTTCCAGTTCGATGGGAATTTCTTGGACAGGAGACATCAAGATGATTGTCTTCTGCGTTCCCTTAAAATTGGCGATCGCATCGCGTAACCACCGCACGATTGTTGGCGTATAGAAAGAGTGCAAATCCTTAAAAATAAAGATCGCGCCTTCTTTGGGAGGTTGGCGAATCACCCATTCGATCGCCGCTTCCGGTGACAACGTATTGTGCTGGGTTACGCTGCGAGGTTCTCCGTACTCGACCATTCCTCGTGTCACTGTCCAAACGTAGAGTCGTCTGGGAGACTTGCCTTGTGCAAGGTTGGCTATGGATTGCTCTGCCCTCTCTTCCTCAGAGGTTACGAGGTAGATTAGAGGATATTGAGCTTTAATCAGAATACTAAGCTGCTCTCGCATAGCGATCGACCTACTTGCAACAGTGGGGATATGGGTTGCGGCTAGACTAACCTGATGGGACTAAATCGATAACTAAGGGTTAAAGGTTTAGCTTAAATATCGGATTAGCCCGGCCGTTCCTAATCGGATACGATCCGACAATGTTTAGCACGGAACTAATTCTTCCTCGCCAGACTGAGAAGTGGGGTTAAGATTTGAAACCCGTTCAACTGGCAGTTCCTCTTCAGACAGCACAGTGGGCTGATTCTTAAGAGTGACCAGTTCTCCATCATTGATAACGACTGAACTTTTACATTCTGGACAGGTATGGATTTGATATGTCTTCCCGTGGGAATCGTTCATATTTTCCACAACCTCTGGGTGTTCCAGGTAGAATGAAACTGCTCGTTCTACAATGGCTGACATCGGTTCTAAATCGACCGCCGCTTGTATTTTTAGCCGACGATGGAGTTCTGGGGGAATGTACAGCGTAACTTTTTGCTTGTCTTGCATATAGCTCTGGAGTCGTCCTATCCGGCTATGCCTTATTACCTTATCGATTCTATCATTAGCTGTCAAGACGTAAAGACTGTATGACGGCAATATTGTTACATTACTTTACAAAACAGAGAGGATGGAGGAAGGCGTTAAAAGCGCTAATCCCTTTGTGTGTCTTGATTTCAGTCTCTGCTTGCTCTGCCACTCCTCCATCAAGTAACTGGAAAATTTATCAAAATCCCCGCTATGGATTTACCTTCCCCTATCCCCACCGATGGCAAGCCCTACCCCCACCGGAAAATCAAGATGGGCAAATTTTCACTCATCCCGATCGCCCAGAGATTCAGATCCAAGGGTTTGCCCGCTCCCAGGTCGATCTCAAGGGTTTAGAGCCTGGCCCGAACTTCGTCACCAACCAGGGAATCAAAGCCGTATTAACCCCCACCGTGGAGACCACCACCAGCCGGTTAACCCTGAGAATCTATAGTAATCAAGTCTATTATGTTTGGGAGGGGCGATCGCCCAGTTCCGAGTTCGCCCAATATTATCCCCTCTTTGAACAGATCGCCAGGGAATACACCATTCCCGTCCATTAACCCTAAAATAACCCCTAATGTCAGGTTTATCCTCAGAAAGGAGCGATACCTATGAACCGGCAAACCTTTGGCCCAAGGTGTTTTGAAACGCCTTTCGGGACGTAATGCGTTCCAGATAAGCCACAATAGCGGGATAATCACCATAATCAAGTTGGGCTAACATCTGGGCATAATACAGATACGAAGCCACCGCTACATCGGCGACATCCAGGTTTGACCCCAATAAAAACGGCTGTTGAGATAAAATCTGATTCAGTGGTGCTAATAAACGAGGCATTTCTCGATCGCGGCGATCGGGCAAAAATAACCCTGGCCCTAGGGTGGCATTGGCAAACAAAACCCACTGTACTCGCTGCGATCGCCCTTCCAAATCATCCGGTAAATTTCCATACTTTTCTGCCAAGTACAGCAAAATCGCCCCAGACTCCCAGATGGTAAAGTCCTCATCCACCAGTGCAGGCACTTTACCCATGGGATTAATGGTCAAATACTCTGGTTTGCGGTGTTCATTTTCCTGGATATTGAGGGAGATATACTGATAGGGAAGGTTTAGCTCTTCTAAATACCATTGGACTAACGGCGATCGCGTCCTTGGGCCACCATACAGTTGGAGTTCAGATGTTGGGTTTTCAGTCATGGGTGAGGGTTGGGCGATCGCCTCCATCGGCATCAGCAGTGATGCAATTACACCCATTAGACCGAGAATAGGGGCAGATAGGGATGGGGCCATGGACTACAATCTCTCAATCAGTTTGCCCTAGAATTGTATAGACCTGATGGAATGACCGTCAATTGACTCAAACTCAATTGTGGATTGGACGAGTTTAGAAGATTTATACCCTTGGTTGAGTCAGAGGCGATCGATGGAGTGATAACTTAATCAAACCCAAAATCTGTAGGGGCGAACGGCCGTTCGCCCCTACCTCCTCGACCAAAGCGAAGCCCTTTCTTGCCATAATGCCCAGAGTATCCAACTCTGAGGCAAGACATGAACCACATACAAATAGAAGAACGCACCGTAGAAATCCTCGTTGTCGGTGGAGGTACGGGGGGCACTTGTGCCGCCATCCAAGCCGCTCGCAGGGGCGCTCAAACCCTGCTCGTCAGTGAATTTCCTTGGTTAGGGGGCATGTTAACCGCAGCCGGAGTCTCTGCTCCCGATGGTAGCGAGTTGGCAGCCTTTCAAACGGGAATGTGGGGGGCATTTGTGCGGGAATTAGGGCAGAAACAACCGGGAGGATTAGACCATAATTGGGTGAGTTTATTTGGATTTAGTCCCCAAATAGGAGCGCAAATTTTCCGGGACTGGGTAGACGCGCTGCCCAATCTAGATTGGATTTGGGGACAAACACCTTTGGAAGTGTATCGAAAGGGTAACCGGGTAACCGGTGTTCGGTTTCAAAACTTGCGGGTAAACGCCACACTTACCCTAGATGGAACTGAACTGGGAGATTTACTTGCCTTAGCCGATATTCCCCATCGTTGGGGGTGGGAACTGCAAGGGGAATGGGGAGAACCGAGCGCTCCTAAAGAAGCCAATGAACTCACCCAAAAGTATCCCGTGCAAGCGCCCACTTGGGTAATTCATCTGCAAGATTATGGAGAAGGAGTCAGTGCGCCAGAAATTCCCGGTTCTGTTGATGAATCAGCCTTTGCGGGTGCATGGGAAAACCATGGTGTAGAGAAATTCTTGAGCTATGGCCGTTTACCGGGTGGCACAATGATGATGAATTGGCCGATTAAGGGCAATGACTATGGAGTAAATCTGAATCGCCTGATTGAGTCGCCCCAAGACCAGTTTATCCTCTTACAAGAAGCCCTAGAACATAGTCTCAACTTTGGGCGCACGATTCAAAGCCAACTCGGACAGCGCTACGGGTTAGCGGTTAATCAATTTCCTGTCCTCGACTCCACCACCTCCCCCCGTTCTGCACTCCTTCCCCAGTTTCAACAAGGAGTTGCTCTTTACCCCTATTTTCGGGAAAGTCGGAGACTTAAAGGCAAAGTTACCCTACGAGAACAGGATATTTTGCCCCAACCGGAGGGCAATGTGGCGCTCTTACCCAGAGATGAGACGGGAAAGATTAATAGTATTGTTATTGCCAACTATCCCAACGACCATCATTATCCAGGGGTTGACTTCCGTCTGGCTCCCAAAGCTGTGCGCTGGGGGGGACGATGGACGGGAACGCCTTTTGCTATTCCCTATGGCTGTTTAGTTCCAGAAGAAATTACCGGATTTCTTGTTTGCGAAAAGAATATTTCTGTCTCCCATATTGCTAATGGAGCCACCCGCTTACAACCGGTGGTGATGAATATTGGTCAAGCCGCAGGAATGGCGGCAGCGCTGTGTGTTCAACGCCAGGAAGACCCCCATACTCTGCCGGTGCAAGTCTTACAATCAGCTTTATTGACCGATACAAGCGCCCCAGCAGCCGTTATTCCCTGTTTTAATCTGACCCATGGCTCCCCAGATTGGCAAAAATGGCAATTTTATTATTTAGACCATGGCCAGGAGTATCCCAAAAGTGGCGATGTTCCCTCGCCTCTAGCTCGCTTAGGAAACCCTTGTACTGATGGGTTAGAGGTATCAGGACTGTTTAAGCGTTTAGAGGAACAAAGCTATCAATTGCAGGTCAGCACTCCTTCTGAGTGGGGGGGGCGTACTTGGCGACTGATTACCACTGAACCCCTAGTCAATGCAGCTTTACAGACGCTGGCAGATCAAAAACGGGTTCGTCTGCGCGGACGGATGAATTTAGCCGGGGGTTGGATGATTGTGGAAGAAATTACGGACGTTTTCAGTTGATAAACTTCTAGAGTTTATCCGGATGAACTAGGGAAACCGATGAGAAGTAGAACAGTTACTTCAAGGCAGATGTTTCCCATGCGTATCTACAACTCCATTAAAGTTAATCGTTTTCTGTTTTTGTCCTTGGTTATTGGTTCAATAGGTTGGGTTAACCTGCAAACCAGTGCCACGGTTGGTTCCGAGTTCGGTCAATCTGCTACCTATGCAGAAGACCATCGGGGAAGCGGACGCTGTGATAACGGTTGCCCTTCTTCCCAATCTTTTGATAGCACAGAAATTGCTCGTCGGGGTAGTGGGCGAATTGACTCGAATCAGGCAACTTAAAGGGATAGTCGGGATGGAATACTGTCTAGTCCTGCACTTCTAATACCATGATGATCAGCTTTAGCTCCTATAGTCCCCCATAGTCTTTATGGGGGTATTTTTGTCATGGGTGATGGGTAAACGGCTCTCGTGCCGTGACAACCCTAAAATGGTGGGTTACGGCGGATTGATAGATTGCTGTCAGAGTCTAGGTTTTAGCCGCCTAACCCACCCTACGCTAATGCACATTTTTAGCTGTGTCAAGGCTCTAGGATAAATTGGGAAGGATAACCGTTTAATTGGACTGGATATGATTAAGGTTTTACATTTATCGGATATCCATTTGGGGAGTGGGTTGAGTCATGGACGGGTGAATCCGGAAACTGGGCTGAATACGCGCTTGGAAGATTTTATCAGGAGTTTGTCGGAATGTATCGATCGCGCGATCGCCGAACCGGTGGATTTAGTCTTATTTGGGGGCGATGCTTTCCCGGATGCGACTCCTCCTCCCTATGTGAGTCAAGCGTTTGCGCGGCAATTCTACCGGTTAGTGGAGGCGAATATTCCGACGGTGTTATTGGTGGGAAATCATGACCAACATGCTCAAGGGAAGGGGGGGGCGAGTTTATCGATTTACCAAACTTTGGGGGTTCCAGGGTTTATTGTGGGCGATCGCCTAGCTTTGCATCAGATTACCACCCCCCACGGCCCCGTTCAAGTGATTACCCTACCCTGGTTAACCCGTTCGAGTTTATTCACTCGTCCAGAAACCAAAGAATTATCGCTATCAGAAATTAATCATCAGTTAATCGACCGTTTGCGAACTGCCCTCGAAGCCCAAATTCGCCGCCTCAATTCTGATATTCCCACCATTCTTTTAGCCCATGTGATGGTCGATAATGCCCATTATGGGGCAGAGCGCTTTTTAGCTGTGGGTAAAGGGTTTACCATTCCCTTGTCGATTCTAGCCCGTCCCTGTTTCGACTATGTAGCCCTGGGCCATGTCCATAAACATCAAATTTTATGCGATCGCCCCCCGGTTGTCTATCCGGGTAGTATTGAACGGGTCGATTTTAGTGAAGAGAAAGAACAGAAGGGTTATATGCTGGTGGACATCGAGAAAAGGCAGACCCATGTAGAGTTTTGTCCCTTAAATGTGCGGGCATTTAAGACCATTAAAGTGGATCTCACCCAGGCAGAAAACCCCCAAGACAAACTCAACCATACCCTAGAAAAATCATCCATTCAAGATGCTGTAGTGCGTTTGATTTATCAAATTCGTTCGGAACAGCTCGATTTAATCGATTCCCAGGAACTCCATCAACAGCTAGAAGCTGCCCATAGTTATACCATTCAACCGGAATTAGTCAGTCAACTTTCCCGCACGCGACTCCCAGAATTAGGCCAAGGGAAGGAAGTCGATCCTCTATCAGCTCTGCAAGCTTATTTAGACAATCGGGAAGATTTACAAGAATTGGCTCCACAGATGCTAGAAGCAGCACAAGAGTTATTGCAGCGTGAGGCACTTTAGTGGGGGAATGGGGGGATAGGGAGACACTTCAGACGCGGGGATTACCTATTGCCTATTGCCCATTCCCTATTCCCTAGCGCGTAGCGCTACATTACTGGTTATTTGTCGATTCACAATAGCGGCGCTGTTCCCGTTCTTCTCTCGCTCTTTGAAAATCTAAAGTATTCAAATCAACGGGTTCTCGCATCTCGTCTGGGGTTTCGGGATCGCCTTGGTAAATCGTTGCGCCATCGGGCATTTTAGCGCCATTGAGCTTAATCTGATTATCAACGATCGCCCCCGTAAAATCGGCTCCGGTTAAGTCTGTATTTCTTAAGTCTGCACCGCGCAGATCGACTCCTTGCAACTTAGCATCTACAAAGTTAGACCATCTAAAGTTACCGCCTTGTAAATTAGCGTTGCTTAAATCGGCACAAGTGAAGTAAGACCCTTCAAAGTTACTGTTACTTAAGTTGGCATTCATTAACCGAGATTGCCGTAATTGCGAGCCTTTAACGGTTCTGCCTGTAATGTTACTTAAATCAGCTTCAATTAGATCGCATCCTTGACAGGTGCGACCTCCGTTGAGCAGTTGGGAAACATGATCGGGGTTAGCGGCGATCGCTACAGTCGTTAATCCTAGACTTATCCCGATAACCGTGGCTAGAGTCGTTTTGAGTTTGAGCATGGTCGTAAAGAGGTGAAGAAACTTCAACTATTTTGAGTATAATCATAGCTCCTACATCGAGAAATTTAAGCTTAAAAAAATATTAACTTTTTCTGATTCTAATGATAGAATTATTCGATTGCTATCTAGTAGGACAGAACACTTTATGTATGATATACCACACTTTCTTGTACAAAGCCCAACTATTTCTCCGAGTCCGGAATCCTTACCGGAACCCGTAGATCTGGTTTCTGATAGTGGACAAACGATTGTTTACATTGGTGTATTTTTATTGATTGTAACTATAATCATTATTCTAGGAATGATCAATAAAACCATGGAAAAAGCATTAATAATTTCAGGTCTATTAACCTTGATTTTAATTCCTCTATTATGGTTGATCTAAACGGTCGAATGTTTCAAGTTAGACTACAATAGAACCAAAAATCGTTATTCTTGCTGCATTGAGTGTTTACCAATTGCCATGACCTTAATCAAAGTTCCCCAAATCTGGGATATTCCCGATCGCCAGATCACCCCAGAGTCGGTCTTCATGAATCGTCGGAAATTGCTCAAGGGGCTGATGGGAGCGGGAATTACCGCTAGTCTGCTGCCTTTAACGGCTTGTGGCCAGCAAAATCAACCGGGCAATATTGAATATGGTTATACCACGCCAGAGGCGATCGCTCAAAATCCAGACTTTCTCCAGGGCAATTTGGAAATTACCCCCCAGGCCCTATCGTCCCAATATAATAACTTTTACGAGTTTGGAACCACCAAATCCATTCAGCAAGCGGCCCAAGCGTTGCCGACCGAAAACTGGAAAGTAGAAGTGGGAGGATTGGTGAAAAATCCCCAAACCTATGATATCGATGATTTACGCAAAAAATTTGAGATGGAAGAGCGGGTTTATCGGTTTCGCTGCGTCGAAGCTTGGGCTATGGTTGTCCCTTGGTTAGGGTTCCCTATGCGGAAACTGATCGAAGCGGTCGAACCCACCTCCGAGGCGAAATTTGTCCGGTTTACCTCTTGGTATGATAAAGCTATTAGTACCGGCCCCTCCTGGAGTCCCTTTTCTAGCATTCCTTGGCCCTATACTGAAGGCTTAAGAATTGACGAGATGGCCAATGAACTCGCCTTTTTTGCCACGGGAATTTATGGCAAAGATTTGCCCAAACAACATGGCGCACCCATTCGTCAAGTCATTCCTTGGAAATATGGATTTAAGGGCGCAAAATCTATTGTCAAGATTGAATTTATCGACACTCAACCGGCTACCTTTTGGAATACGATCGATGCCAGTGAATATGGTTTTGAAGCCAATGTGAATCCCGATAAACCCCATCCCCGATGGTCTCAAGCCACGGAACGGCTTATTAGTGAAGGAGCGCCGTTCACTTGGCCCAGACAACCGACCTTGCACTATAACGGCTATGGGGAATGGGTGGCTCATTTATATGGTTAAGCCTATGCTTTAAAGAGTGTGAGCATTAAACCTAACCATTAACAGGTGATGAGGAGTGAAAACTAAATATTGGAGATTAGGAGGACTAGGGGCGATCGCCGGCCTAGTCCTGTGGGTCGTTCCTGCTTGGGCAGAGCTACAGCGCTATCAGATTATAGCCCTAGTCGAAGCTTTGCGAATTTCAGCCCCCCAAGGGCAAACCGCAGAAATGCTCTATGGCCCGTGGAAAATTAGACCGAATAATATTACCCGATGGTCTCGATGGTGTCTGGGGGAATCAGTCGCTCCGGAAGCCTTTGCAGTCAATCTTGAGCAAACCAGAGCCGTTTTAGTCTGTATTGTCGGGGATGTTCTCGCCGAAGAATATGCCACCAGCGCTCAAGATGAAAACCTTGCCATCCGTAGAACGGCGGCTTGGTGGGTGTCGGGTAATCCCAATTTGTATGATCAAGGGGACATTGCTGTTTACACTAATAAAGTATGGGAGTCTTATCAAGACTTCCGGAAACACCCCACAGACTTTTAGATCTCAAAGTCTGGGAATCGTAAACGACTCGACTGAAAATATTACTCGGATTACTCCATGGACACCATTAGAGACTTTTTACACCCCATTGTTGACCCCATTGCTGATTATTTCGCCAGTTTGGGCATTCCTGAACCCATCACCCACTGGGGACACCCCCTGATGATGGGTATTGTGGTTTTTGTGTTGGGCAGTTTTGTTGCCTTTGTCGGATGGCGCGGACGGAGTGCGACTAATGAAGAGGAGAAAACTCAAAATCTGCTCAATCACCGCAAACTTGCCCCATTTTTAACCCTATTCTTGGGTCTCGGATATACCGGAGGGGTTTTATCTCTAGTGATGCAAGGGCAGCCTATTCTAGAGAGTCCGCACTTTTGGACGGGTTCGATTGTCTTAGTGCTGTTGGGCATTAATGGGGCAATTTCGATTACCAAGTTTGGGGGAGATAATAAACCTTCCTTGCGTACCGTTCATGCTTATTTGGGTACGGCAGCTTTGGCACTGTTGTTCGTTCATGCCTTTTTAGGTCTGAACTTGGGCTTATCCATTTAAATCGACTTATAGCTTGATTTTCTCTAACCCCCCTTTGTTCAGGGGGGTTTTCAATGATACAGGGCTTCGCAGACATGAAAAGCGCTCTGCTGGCAAGCATTGAAAATCAAGACTTGAAGACAGAAGAGTTTCAAGTCTTACTCATTACCGATTACCTATTCCCAAAAATAACCCTCTTGAATGGTGGTTTGGCCGGTGGTGGGGTCGTATTTGAGCAGGTATTCGCGGGTAATGGCTTGTTGCTCTCGTAAATTTTTAACTTCGGTTTGGGCGATTTCTGTATCGGTGGAGAGGAGCATGACTTGGTGGGAGGCGCTGGGGAAGTAGCGCTCGATTAGGTTTTGCCGGTGGGAGGAGTCGAGGCGACCAAGGGGGGTATCAATGGCAACAGGGAGTTGGCGGCCGGAGACTCTGGCTAAACCCCAGAGAAAGGCGATCGCCAAAAGTTGTTTTTCTCCGGCAGATAGGCGGTGTTTGGGCAGGGGTTGACCTTCGCAATCATACAGAGCGAGGCTGTAGTCTTCGGTACTGATAACGACGCGGTGAACGAGGTCTGATTTGTGCAGCAGGTAGCGGAAGCATTCGGTGACGTGGTTTTCGAGCTTGTTGAGTTTCTTGAGGGTGAGTTTTTCTCGGTATTGAGTGAGTATTATTTTAACTCTGGCGATGGAGTTGACCATATGGGTCTCGCTTTCCCTAGCCAGAAATTTATCGCTGTAGTCTTTGAGTTCTTTTTTCGCCTCGTCGATGCTGCGCTCGATGTCTCGCAGTTGCCGATGTTTGTATTCTAAATCGATTTCGAGTTTGGTCTTTTTGTCGTTGGCTTGTTCTTTGGCTTCCATTAATTTTTGGTAGATTTCGGGAGAAGCGGCGACGGTGAGTTTGCGCTCGATATCCATCAGTTGCTGCTCTAATTTTTCCAGGGCTTCGGATTCGGCTTGGGCTTTTTGTCGTTGGGTGGGAACGTCGTAGGCGATCAGTTTTTCTAGGTTTTCTAGTTCTTCCGGGGTGGCTTGTAGCCAGGTTTTTTCTGGGGGTAAGATTTCCTGTTCTAAATGGTAGTAGTCTTGCTGTAAAAAGGCTTCAATTTCGGTGGTTTGGGAGTCGGAAAGATTAAGGGTTTGCAGATGGTTGAGTAAACGCCGATCGCGCTCCTGAATGCGATCGCGGGAAATTTGCGCTTTGAGGGACTCCTGTTCCGCTTTCCCTTGGGCGATCGCCGGGTTGATCAGATCTTCAATCAGGCTCAGGGGCAGGGAGGTGGCGGCTAAATTCACCAGTGCGTCGCGAGTCTGTTGAATTTTGGCCTCTTGGTTCTTTTTCTCCAAGTCAAGCTGATGGCGTTCGGCTGCAATTTTTCCTCCTTCGGAAACAAACTCATTTTCGGCCTGTTTAGCGGCTTTTTGGGCCCGTTTGAGCATATTTTCTATATTCTTGCTCTCTTGGGTAATGCGCTCCTTCTCCCGGTCATAACCCTTGAGTTTGTGGTCAATGTCCTCTAAATTGCCCAATTCCTGCTTATCGGCGATCTTCTTTTGCTGACGACGGGAGAGGATGTCTAGGTCGGTGTCCAGGCGATCGGCTAATTCTAAGCCTAATAAGGATTGAATCGCTTGCACGACTAAGGGAGGAGGAGCATCGAGATCGGCCAATTCTTTCACCTGTTCCCCATCGAATAAAAACAGGTTAGAAATGCCCAAAGGTAACAGGTTTTCAATATAATCATCCCAAGTATCTCTGAGGGCATTTTCGGGAAATTCACCGTTAAGAATGCCTAGGGTATCTTTGCTGTCTGCTGTTGTCCAATGGCGGATAATTCGCAGTTGGGTATGGAATTGAGAGTCAGAAGAAACATTGAACGTAGGGGCGAACGGCCGTTCGCCCCTACCCTGCTGTCCTAACTTACTGCTATCGCTAGAAACGATCTGTACTAACAGTTCTAACCGGGTTTTTTCTCCGTTGGGAGTATGGCGGTTAACGCATTGTTTCAGGAAGTTGGCATAACTGAGATTTCCCCGCGTGGAACATTCGGCACGATGGCCATAAAGGACTAAGCGAATGGCATCCATGAGGGTGGTTTTTCCTCCCCCATTCATTCCCCCTAAGAGGAGGATGGGTTTACCATCATTGGGGCAGAGGTTGAGGATTTGTCTACCCCTGTAGGGGCCGAAGTTTTCTAATACGAGTTCGAGGAAGATCATGTCAGTTAACAATTAAATATGGTTGTGCCCTCTCCCTATATCCTTCTCCCACAGGAGAGGGACTTTTTTTGTGGGGTATCGAGCGTTATGCCCTCTCCCTATATCCCTCTCCCACGGGGAGAGGGACTTTTTTGTGGGGTATCGAGCGTTGTGTGCCCTCTCCCTATATCCCTCTCCCACGGGGAGAGGGACTTTTTTGTGGGGGATGAGGCGTTGTGCCCTCTCCCTATATCCCTCTCCCACAGGAGAGGGACTTTTTTGTGGGGTATCGAGCGTTGTGTGCCCTCTCCCTATATCCCTCTCCCACGGGGAGAGGGACTTTACCCCCTTCTCCCGTGGGAGAAGGGGGCAGGGGGATGAGGGCTAACCATTCTCAGCAGACGAGCCAAATTTGATGTCTCCCCAACCTAAACTGAGTTGTTCGGTTGGGGGTGGGGGTTCGGGTTTGGGTTGGTTGTCGGGATGGTTGGGATCGGCTTTTTCGGGGTGTTTGATGAAGTCTTCCACTTTTTCCGCGTTTCCTTCCAAAGTGGCGGTTTTTATGGCTCGTTGAAAATGAGCATCTGTAATGGCTTTGTCTTGTTCGCGGGAACTGATATCAAAGCATTTGCTCAGAGCTTCATAAATGCCGTGACGACTGCCTTTGTTTTGATATTGGCGTTCGGTGTTGAGGAGTCTGGCGAGTAGCTCGAATTCCATGGAGTCTTTATCGGTGACTTCTTCGAGAACGCTCCACTCGTCTAAACCGAGGAGGGTGCGATCGCCTTCTGGACGGCGATCGATAAATGCTTCTCCGGTGACTTCTTGATAAATTCGCGGTAAGCTATCCTCGAATTCATGTTTTTCTTCTAGCCAAATGCGGCGAATTTCGCTCAGTTCTTCGGGGGTGATCAAGGTTATTTCTCCCATTTCTGGCGGTGCAGTTTGCCGAACTTGTACCTGTGCTTCGAGCAGTCGTCTGAGCAGATATTCCCGCCATTCTTTTTTATAAGGGCCGGGAATAGGTTGGAGTTCAGTTTTTTTATCAGCTCCCTGTATTTTGCGCTCAAAGAGTTCGACTCTTCCATAGATGCGCCGAAAATCTCGTTTATCGCGATCATTTTTTGGATCGAGTTCACTGCGAATATCTAAAAGCGGTTGTAACCATTCCTTTTCTTCGTCATTTTGGATCATGGCTTCCATGGATTTATCCTTATCGACTAAGGTACAAACCCAGCACCCAAAGCGAGAACTTCCGCAACTGGGGGTTGAGGTATCGACGACTAGGGGACATTCGTTATCGGCAGTTGCTCCCCGATACATGGAAAATAGATCTTTGTTGTTGTTTCCCCAAGGATTTTCCCATTGCATGAGGTACATCCAGACTTCATCCGTTCGCCAATCTTCAATTGGGGTATAGAGTAAAGAACTGGGTAAGTGTACATGAGGACATAACCGATCTTTTACTTTTCCTTGCTCGCGTTTGTTCATGATGGCAGCACGGCGAGTGCTTTCCGTTTTACGGGTTCCTAAAATTACGATTGCTTCTCCATTTTTCCGGACAATATCCCGGATAAAATGATTCGATGGATGAACTTTTAATCTTGGAGTACACCACCTAAAACTATGACGCGGTGCAGGATAACCTCGACCCACTAATCCGACCCAATAGGTTTCTGATATTTCTGGAATGAGTAAATGAGGTTCAATCGGCATCCGTTGCTTTTTGGCCGATGCTTTCATCAATTCGATAGATTTTCTAACCCATTGAGAAACAATCGGATTTTCTACCAGAGTGTCAGTTGTAATGACATAAATCAGTTTAGTCCTCTTTTCTTCGGGGAGCCTAGCGATAGCATTCCAAACAAGCTGCAATGTGGCTGTACTGTCTTTGCCACCAGACAAACCCACAATAAACGGAATTTCATTATCTAAGTATAATTCTTGAATCTCTAGAGTCAGTGTTTCCAGATCATCAATAAATTCTTGAATAGTGCGCGATTCAGTTGTTTCTTTTTCAAGTATGGGTTGTTCTAGCACTTTGAATCCCTCTTAACTGTATGCTTCAAATACTTTTTTACGATGCCAGTATAAGGCCTCAAGGCTAGGAAAATCTTTCTGTAAACTCGGTAACAGTATACGTTCTCCGTGAAAATCTTTCATAGGACGTGCATAAGGTGAGTCTTCTTCTAAATCATCAGCTACTATGATTCTGTAATCTTCATTAATGAAAAACCAACCCATTTCAAAAGCCCAATGATGGTTCTTACACAAGGATAAACCATTAGTTATGCTATTATCATAAAACTCTGATAGTCGTTTAATATGTGCCCCATCTACAATGAACTGCTTCAAACTTCTTTGTACTTTAAGTCGGCAAAATGCACATCGGTAATCATAGATATGGACAATACTTTTACGAAAAAAGGCTTTTCTTACAACAGATTTACTCATTCTAAAAGTTGGCGTTTCTACCGAATCTCTTAAACTGAGATTTGCTAGATCCTGTGAGTCTTCAGGATCTTCTACAAATCGATCATTAATGTCTAAAATTTCTTCTAGCTTGGTTTGACTAACACTAAACCATGACGCAATCAAAGTATCAATAAGCTGATTTCGGTATTGGTCATTTTGTAGTAACTTAAATAAAGAATTATCAAGGTATGCATACTCTACAAACTCATTGAGCTTGGTTTTACTTTTAATTTGAGTATCTTTAAATGGCTTCTTAAACTCAAGATGCCAAAATCCTTCATTTTTAAGATGAAAAAACGGGTAATAAAGTCTAGGTAATCGTCTAGATTCTTTAACAATAATTTTCCAGTATTTATCAAATATTTTTTCAAGTTCTTCTGAAACAAAAATGCGATTGTTTTGAATATAACCCTGACCAATCAAATCTATAACTGATAAAAGAAGAATTGGTTTATGAAAAGCTTTACCGAGTTCCTTTGTTTTGTGGACTTTAAGCGTTGAAAAGCACTTGCAATAATAAGCTAAATTCCGTTGGTCTTCCTCAGATCTAACCTGACTCATGTTTCCAAAAACCCCATCAAATAGTCGCGCATCCAAACCCTAGTCGCAGCAGAAACTGGAAAGCGTCCCTTAATCATAATCGAATCTTGCCAAACTGGGTTAGCCACTGACCAATCCACCCGCGCCAAACCCTGTAAGCAATTCTCCCAAGACTCTGGATACAGAGACAACAGGGTAACCCCCACGTCAGCCAACCCCCAAAAGGCGATCGCCTGACAACAGACATACCTCTCCCTAGCCTCCCACGCCATCAACTCCCCCGTCAACACCGATCGCCAAACCCCCATTACCTCCCACACCCCCCGCCAAAATAATACCGCCTCTGCCACCGTTACCCCCTGCTCCAACATCTGGGCGATCGCCGGATACACCCCAGACAACGTAAACAACTTACCCGACTTCGCCCCTAAACGGCTGCGCTCCATCTCCGTTAATTTCCGTAAGCACTCAACCTCCTTAATCACATGAAACACCCAACCCTCGCCCCGCTCTCGATGGTTATACAACCACCCCAAACCCGGATCGACGCGCATCCCATAGCGATTGAGATCGTAAAACATCTGCTGCGATCGCTCCAACCCCATCCCCAAAAAGAAACATACCGCGATCGTCTCATATCCCAGCTCTGGACGCTCCTGTACTGCCCATTCCAGCGCCATCCTACGATGCATCCCATCATTAATCGTCAACGTGGCATCCATGGGCACATACAAGCGCCCCATCTTCCAATCTTCCCCCTCCTCGCTCACTGGTTCAAACCGCGTATCCCCATCAATTGCCACCATCAGCCCCGGTAAAACATAACTCTGAGAATGGTCTAAAATATAACGAGACAAAGACTTAATTCGCGATCGAGACGGCGATCGGCCAACCCGCAACACCGGGTCACTCTTCCCCATCCCCACCGGAAACAACTTCGGTAAAAACCGCAAAGGACACATCGACGTATAATACTCATACCCCGCCTGAATCCCCCGCACCACCGGTAACACATACTCAAACGCAGTCAACATCACCCTTTCCCCCCCCGCGACCCCTCCAGTATGACATAGTTTTTTAAAAAGATTCCAAAGTTTTAGAAAAAATGCCCTCTCCCCAAGGAGAGGGACTTTGAACCCCCTTCTCCTGTGGGAGAAGGGGGCAGGGGGAAGAGGGCAACCTGACGAATATCAATGAGATAATCAACCTTAACCCCAAATTCCCCATTCCCCCACTCATTACTCATTACTCAAACATGACCCAACTCCTCGTGCAAAAAACCCAAATGGGACAAAGCCAAGCCTACCTCACCTCCGTCACCCTCGAATGGCTCGCTAACCATGTCCGGTTTGCCCACCAACTGCCCCTGTTTCAACACAAATTCGACCCCCAAACCCACAACCCCATCCGGGATGCCGACACCATCGAACAATTGCAACAGCGCCCCCTCGACTGGTCGCGCCAAGCCCCCCTGGCCCAATATCTCGCCGTCCGTCCCAACCACAAATTCCCCCCTATCCTCGCCGTCATCAGTCCCCCCTGGGTCGATGAACCCCATGCTCCTGAATGGGACAGCCAAGATCGGGCTACTGAGTCTGCCGCCCAATTCACCCCCCTCGACCTGGGCGAAGTCGAAGGGCACTCAACCCTGGGCCAGCTCAACCTCGATCGCACCTTTTCCCTCTTTGCCCTCGATGGCCAACATCGGCTCATGGGTATCCAAGGCCTGATGGAACTGATCCGCACCGGTTCCCTGCCCAAATACAAGAAAAACAAAAAGCCCACCGGCTCCAGCATCACCGCCGAAGACCTCTATCAGCACTACCCCATTACCCCCAGCCAACTACAAAACCTGGCCCAAGAAACCATCGGCCTAGAGATCCTGCCCGCCGTTCTCCCTGGGGAAACTCGCGACCAAGCCAGGGGTCGCATCCGCTCTATTTTCGTCCATGTCAACCTGATGGCTGTGCGCCTGAGTGCCGGTCAATTGGCGCTCTTGAATGAAGATGATGGCTTCTCTATTGTCGCCCGTCGCCTTGCCGTTCACCATCCCCTACTGAAAGCAGACGGCGATCGCCACCCCAGAGTCAACTTCGACAGCGCCACCGTCTCCGCCAAATCCACCGTACTCACCACCCTCCCCGCCCTCAAAGACATGGCCCAAGCCTATCTCCAGCATCCCTATCCCCACTGGAAACCAACCGACAAAGGCCTGATCCCCCTGCGTCCCGAAGACGAAGAACTCCAAGAAGCCATAGACACCCTCTCCACCCTCTTCGACCACCTCGCCACCCTTCCCAGCTACCAGAGCCTCGAAACCGGAGCCTTATCTACCGACCTACGCCGCTTCAGCTTTGAGAGTATCGGCGGCAAAGGTCACATGCTCTTCCGTCCCGTCGGTCAAATCGCCCTCGTTCGGGCGATCGGTATCCTCGTGTACCAACACAACCTCAGCTTAACCCGCATCTTCAGCCAACTTTGCACCTACGACACTCAAGGCGGCTTCAGTCATATCGATCACCCCGAATCCCTCTGGTACGGCATCCTCTTCAACCCCACCAAAAAACGCATCCAAGTCTCCGGCCGGGATCTCGCCACCCGTCTGTTGATCCACCTGATCGACGACACCCCCGACACCCTAGAAAGGGCCCAACTGCGCCAAGACCTCGCCAATGCTCGCACCTTCCAAGACAAAGCCCTCAGCTTCGACGGTAAATTTGTTCATCCCCGCCAACTGACTCTACCGAGTCAATTGGGGGGATAGGGGAATGGGGGGATTGGCGATCGCCTCAATTTTGTTAAAATAACAAATCGTTAAAACTTGCAGATGAGCCATCAACCCGAACACCTCCTAATAGTTTAAACTCTTACTCAAAACTCATTACTCATTACTCATGACTTACGCTGCATCTCCCTCTCAAAAGGCAAAATCATTCTGTGCTTGCACATCAGCAGTTGTGCTAAACCCTCGTTGAGCATTCCATTGAACCGTTCCATCCCTTCCCGTTAAAAAGACTGTCGTATTTTGAGCTTGCAATGCGGATAAAATAGCTGGATCGAGATCCTCAGAAAGAGCGATCGCCACCCTCGGCTGTATTTTTTCTATCACCTCCAAACCCAACCCCCGACCCGACCAAATCAACACTGTATTGCCACCCTCAGAAGTACACCAGGACTGAACCTGACAGAATACCTCCGTGAACTCACCCGATCCAAAAACAATCCAACGTTGATTTTTTAACTCAAACTCCAATACCTGCGGATCTAAACTCAAGCCTTCAATACTCAGGGTTTTCCAGCTTAACCCCTGATTCACCTGCAACACTTGATAAGTTTCCACCTGCTCCTCAATCTTTGGCTCTGCCTGAGTTACAAGGTCACCAATCTGATAAAATCGCTGTATGGGTAATGTCCCTAAAATCCTTAACCATCCCTCAATGGGAGCATTTCCCCCATCGATCGTCACCCCAGCATCCAATTGATTCACCCCCTGAGACTGGAAGAACGGAATCAGGGTATACTGAGCGACTCCAAAATCGGGAGTATTCACCAAAATCGCCTTACCTCGATCCTGAATAGCGACTACTGGGGTGCGAGTCGCAAACACCGTTACTTGAGACTGATACGCTTGAGTATACCCTAGGGGAATGACGACGACGGCGATCGCCAAACCAACGGCCATTCCCAGCACTATTTTAGACTTAAGCTCAATTCTCCCCTTCACCCAAAACAGCAGAATTACGCCATACAAAACCAGCAACTGAAGTTCAGAAATCTTACCCACCGCTACCCAATTCCCCGGTAGCTGAGTAAACCTATCAATAATTCCTAGAAACGCCACCGTCGGATAATACAAAACTGTCGCCACCCAACTTCCTAAACCGGGCCAAACCACTGCCACACAAGCCACCACCATCCCCCCCAGCGTGAGTAGCACCACTAAGGGCAGGGTCACCAAATTGACTAAAATTCCGTAGGGCGATAATAGGCCAAAATGATACAACAGTAGGGGAAATGTCCAAAGAAAAGCACTGACAGGAACTGCGAATGCGGAGGCGATCGCCGGGGGTAAACCGTCCCCAATTTCCATCAACACCGGAACCGTCACCACTAACCCCAATGTCGCCAAAAAACTCAACTGAAATCCTAAATCTTGAATCCATAACGGGTCAACTAAAAGTAATAGGGTTGCCGCCAATAATAAGGAGCCTAAAATATTCACTCGACGGTCTAATAACTTCCCTAAAACTGCTCCAAATCCCATTAATGACGCTCGCAACACCGAAGGCGCAAACCCCGTTAATCCGCTATACAAAATCAGGGTAATCATCCCCACCCGAAACTGCATTTGCTTCGAGAATCTCTGAGTTAGAGTTAATACAAACCCCAACAAGAGGGACACATGAAACCCAGAAGTTGCCAATACATGAGCGAGTCCCACCTGAATAAAATCATCCCGGATATCAAAGGGCAAATCTACCGATCGCCGTCCCAAAACCATCGAGGCGATCGCCACCCCTTCCGGCACATCCAACCCCTGCACCAGGGAGCGCAAAATCCGCTCACGCACCCACCACCAGCCCCAGGAACCTTGATTCGCGTCAAATGTGACAGTTTCAGCACTCAGCCCCATAAACATCCCCTGACGGGCTAAATAGCGGCGGAAATCAAACCCTCTAGGGATACTTGCTGGTTGCGGTTCATACAGTCTCCCCCGCACTTCCACCCCATACCCCGGATGTAATCCCGTGGCTTGCAGTCGGGGAACCGTGGTATAGAACTTTCCCTGAACCGGCTGGTTTCCAATCTGACTGACATTAAGCGTAAACCGGATACGGTGCGATCGCGTCAACTGAGGCTCATTAAGTACCCTTCCCTGCACCGTCACCGGTTGACCGATCCAAGGGCTGAAGTCTATTTCTGGAAGTTGGGGCGTGCGAAAATGAAAATAAAAACTGGCTAGAAACCCCAGAATTCCCGCCAGTAACCACATCCCAGACTTCGGCCCCATGCGCCAATATCGGGGAAGAGTCAAAGCGGCGATCGCCCCCAACCCCAGCATCCCATAACTTCCCCCAGGAACTGGAACCAGCAGCAACCCCATGATATAAGCCAGACACAAAAGCACACCGCTCGTCCGGGACATGGCAAATAGGAAAATACACATCAAAAACGATTGAAGTCCGACAGACCTCAACCTTTACAGTGTAGCCTCTATATTAAATCACCGCGCTAACCTTCCGTCTTGGAAGAACGGGGAGCAGTCAATACTTTGTTATTAATTACTCATTATTAATTGTATTAATCGATCGCCCCTCTCCTTGTGTCCCAAAATACGTTAGAGCCGTTGCTGCTTCCAACTGGGTCACTGTTTTTTGGGGTTGAAATAGCCGAGTATAGCCAAACACCCGGCGAATATTGGCATTATTCCCATTTTGGAAATCCACCAAAATACTTGATAAAACTTGGGCATTAATTTTACTCGTATCCTGAAATCCCCAAGTGTCTTTGACCGCCTCTATCGTGGCTTTTGGCAGTGCCGAACGAGTATCTAAGGGGACTTTCCAACCAATGAGACTTTCCCTCGTCAGGGGAGCATCGGGACGAAACCGAGTCTCCGTTGCCTCTCCAGTTAGGGCGCTGGGAATTAACCCCGCCTCCGCCAAACCCTGAATGTACGCAAAATCTGGGTCACTTTTCGGTACATCTTGGAATACGGGATCTCCAGTCCCAGACGCTAACCGAATCTGTTTACCCGGATCGTCTGCATAGATTTGATTATTGGCGTTGATTAACCAGCGAGCATACTCTCGACGGGTAATGATTTCATTGGCTTCAAATGCTTCTACAGAAGCATCATTCGTAATTCCGAGGGCGATCAATTGTTTGACTTCTGGCGATAGAGGAGTCGAAACTTGCGACGGAGTAGGAGAAGGGGAAGGACTTGGAGAACTGATGACCGTGGGCGTATTTTCTATAGTTTCTATACGATAAGTTAAGGTATAAGTCGTTTGTCCAGAAGTCGGGGGCGCAAAACTCAGAGTTAGTTGTAGATCCTCCCGACGCGCAGACAGCTCCGGTGCATCTTGAGCGCTGGTTATTTCCCAGTTGTTCTCGGTTAATTGCTCTTGGTAATAGCGCCTCACTACTGTGGTGGAGTCAGGACTAAACCAACGGGTGATCAGTCCTTCTTGGGCAGATGTTAAGGGAGAAACCAATTCTAGAGTAGCGTTGGGATATTGGGGAATAGCAGAGGGAAAGCTATCCGGAAGGCTAACAGCAGCAACAGGAGCAGGAGGGACAGACGCTTGGGGAGAGGGAGAGGGTTGGGACGCAGGAGGTTGTTGCAGTTGGGGATCGGGTGCAAGCAGTTGCTCTAGACTTTGACCTCCAGAGCTATTAGCGCAGGACGTTAAGGGAGCGATCGCCATTAAAATCGCGAATAAGGAAAGAGCTGGAGAACGGTTCAACACAGATTAGGAAATAGTTACGAGTTCAGTGATCGAGTCTTCTGATCCCTATCTTACCGAAACTCGGCTGTTGGTATGGTTATCTTCAGCTCCGATCGGGCGATCGCCTCACCATAATAGACAATAGAGTATTGGGAGTGCGATTCGTTTCTGCGAAAATGGAAGCCACTTAATGGCTAAAGTGTAGGCAGAGCAAGGATTCTAATGAACCTTGACAACTCAATTTCCGTGATGGTGAAAGTCCATCCCTCTAGATGTTGGAGTGACAGCATAGCCCCCATTCTTGGGAACTGGTAATCCTCATGGGTGAAGCGGGGCTAAACGGCGGTAACTCTGAATCCGACAGAGAATCCCGTCTAGCATTTAGTTATGGGCAGGAATACGAACTCTCGTTTGAACTATCGTTACTCTTAAGTTGCCTACTCGGTTTATTGGCAGCAGACAAAAGGTCAACAATCCAAAGTGCCAGAAGATTTCCCAATCTTAACTGGGAACATTCACAAGGATTCGGTAGATAGAGAGACCCTAAAACTAAGAAGACGGAAATTGGGAACGATGTAACCCTTACAAATCTCTCAGGCAAAGGTCGATTCGCTTGAGCAGTAACCAGCGCAAGGTTTATAGGGGAAGGATGACTCAAGAAGCAAACGCCAAGTTGTAATGAGTTGGATAAGCTGACGTGAGTCCGATTGAATGGAATGAATAGTCTCAACTAAGAGTGAATAAGTCATGAACACGAATTTTAATTCGATGTATGAATGGAGGGACATCGATTGGCGTAAAGTCGAACGATGCGTCTTCAAGCTCCAAAAAAGAATATTCAAAGCTAGTCAACAGGGCAATGTCAAGTTAGTCCACAGATTGCAGCGACTACTCATTAACTCCTGGTACGGGAAGCTAATGGCGGCACGTCGGGTTTCACAGGATAACCAAGGTAAGAAGACAGCAGGGATTGATGGGGTTAAATCTCTTTCTCCCAAGCAAAGACTTATCCTGGCTTCCAACCTGAATCTCAGTCACAAAGCCAAACCAACCCGTAGAGTTCTGATTCCTAAACCAGGAACAAACGAAAAACGACCATTAGGTATCCCAACGATGGAAGAACGCGCTCTACAAGCGTTAGTAAAACAAGCAATGGAACCCGAATGGGAAGCTAAGTTTGAACCAAACAGTTACGGATTCAGACCAGGACGTTCAGCCCACGACGCAATCGGAGCCATATTCTCTAGCATCAAACAGAAAGCTAAGTATGTTCTTGATGCTGACATCGCCAAATGCTTCGATAAAATCAATCACGAAAAACTCCTGGATAAACTCCAGACCTACCCTACCTTAAGACGACAAGTCAAAGCATGGTTAAAGTCTGGAGTCATTCAAGGGAACTCCTGGTTCCCTACCAATGAAGGCACACCGCAAGGAGGGGTAATCAGTCCGCTCCTAGCTAATATAGCCCTACACGGTATGGAAGAGAAGGTTAAGCAATTCGCCGAAACTCTCCCAGGAAATAAAATGAATAACCAATACGCTTTATCCCTCATCCGCTATGCAGATGACTTCGTTATCTTACATAAAGATGAGCAAGTGATAAGGGACTGTTCATTGGTCATAAGGGATTGGTTGGCAGAAATGG
Organism: Roseofilum capinflatum BLCC-M114; assembly: GCF_030068505.1. NCBI lineage: Bacteria > Bacillati > Cyanobacteriota > Cyanophyceae > Desertifilales > Desertifilaceae > Roseofilum > Roseofilum capinflatum. The sequence goes on along the minus strand of NZ_JAQOSO010000032.1, from coordinate 18,703 downwards.
GACTTGAACTTAAGCCAAGTAAAACGAGAATCACCCATACTAAAGACGGTGACAAAGACCTCAATTTCCTAGGATTCAACATTGCCCAATATCAAATGGGTAAGAATCATTCAGGAAAATCACCGAAGGGGGAAAGGCTTGGATTCAAAACCCTCATCAAACCGAACAAAGATAAAGTCAAAGCCCACATCAAAAAGTTGGGAGAGGTCATAGCGAGACACAAATCATCACCAATTGTTAGGCATGTCAAGGTCAAAGGAATGAAGAGTCCATACGATGGGGAATTAACTTATTGGAGTAGTCGAATGGGCAAACATCCTGAAATGCCCAACGAAAAAGCCGCTCTGCTTAAAAAACAAAAAGGCAAATGCAATTACTGTGGACAATACTTTAGAGATGGAGACTTGATGGAAATCGACCACGTTATCCCCAAAGCTTTGGGTGGTAGCAATCGCAGAGAAAACAAGCAGTTACTCCATCGGCATTGCCATGACCGCAAAACTGCTGCGGAGTTGATTAGTATTCGTGGCAAGAACCGTTCAATTGAGGAGCCGGATGAGGTGAAAGTCTCACGTCCGGTTTTGAAGACGAGTCGGACGGGCGACTGTCCGGCTTAGTTTAACAATTGACCCACAAGAGCTGAAGGTATGAAGATTCTCTTAGTTGATGATGAAGTTGCCTTAACCGAGTCCCTCAGTCAAGTCCTCAGACGAGAAGGATATGACGTTGATGTTGCCACTGATGGCAAACAGGGAGAACAGTTAGCCACCACAGGAGAATACGATTTATTCATTCTAGATTGGATGTTACCCCATCGCTCTGGATTAGACATTTGCCGATCGCTGCGAAATCACCAATTTTCTACCCCAGTTCTGTTTCTGACGGCGAAAGATACCTTAGACGATCGTGTAATCGGACTCGATAGTGGTGCAGATGATTATATGATTAAGCCCTTTGAGTTGCGGGAGTTTCTGGCTAGGGTACGGGCGTTATTGCGCCGTTTTGCTGCCCCCAACCGTTCCGTGTTACAGGTAGAAGACTTACGGTTAGATCTGGAGAATCAAATGGGCGATCGTCAAGGACGCTTAATTCAACTCTCGGAAAAAGAATGTCGTCTCCTCGCCTATTTTATGCAACATCCCGGCCAACTTCTCACCCATGACCAAATTTATCAGGCCCTCTGGAGTAGCGATGAATCCCCCAACAGCAACGTTTTAGCCGCCCAAATCCGTTTACTACGCCGAAAAATAGAGTTGCCCGGAGAATCCCCCTTAATTCATACCGTTTATGGAAAAGGCTATCGCTTTGGTTTACTCACGGATTAAAATTCATCCTTAAAATCGATCAAACATTAACGGGATAAATCCTGGTTGTGCTTCAATTCTACCGATCCAGTTTTGAATTGCTGGAAAGCCACTTAAATCATAACCCCCTTCAGGCGCGACATGGGTATAGGCAAACAGGGCAATATCAGCTACACTATAGCCTTCTCCGACAAAAAAATCATGAACACTTAAATACCTTTCCATCACCTCTAAAGCCCCATATCCGCCCTGGCGTTTTTGTTGTATCGCTTCTTCATACTCCTCTTCTTTCCCTAAAATCGAGATCCAATACCGAGGAGTGGCAATATAGGGTTCATGGCTATACTGTTCAAAAAACATCCACTGCAAAACCTGTGCCTGCTCCCATGAACTCTGGGGATAGAGCTGGGTTCCTTGACTCAGATAAACCAAAATTGCATTCGATTCAAACAAATATTTTCCTGGCTCAACTTCAATGACGGGTATGCGACCATTGGGATTTTTGTCTAAAAACTCAACTGTGCGACTTTCCCCATTCAGAATATTGATCTCAACTCGTTCAAATTCTCGCCCTAACTGAGTAAGACAGAGGCGCACTTTATAACCGTTTCCAGAGGGTAAAAAATCATAAAGTTTGATCATTTTTGCTTAAACTAAAGTAATAACCGTTAACTCTGGAGGACAAAATAATCGACCAGGGGGATACGTTCCCAATCCCCGATTCACATAAAGACAATTCTGGTTCAGTTGGTAAAATCCAGCATACCATTCCCAATGCTTAACCACGCGATCGCACTTCCGTTGCAGTAAAGGTATCCACTGCCGTAACCAACTAGGTGTCGCCAAAATTGCTCGTTCTTGATACGCTATCAATGGCCCCAATTCAGGTAACACAATTTGACCCCCATGGGTATGACCCGATAATTGTAAATCCACGCGCCATTGTTGCAAAACTTCCGCACTATCCGGTTGATGGGACAGCACAATTCGCGGTACTTGTTCATCGAGATTATCTAACACCGAAGCTGGATTAAAATCCGGCGACCAAAAATCAGGCAATCCGACTAAAGCTAATCCCTTTCCCAGAGGATAACTGACCTGATTCCATAATACTTGAATGCCAATATCAGTTAAGGCTTGAGTCACAATAAATTTAGTGGTAGGATAATAAAGATCGTGGTTCCCTAAAACCGCATAAATCCCTCGCCGAGACTCAAGCCGTTTCAACCGTTTAACTAAGTCATGAATAGGATCGGGTTCATAGGTGACGAAATCCCCTGTTAAGACCACCAGATCGGGATTCATGCTATTACTGGTATGAATAGCTTCAGCTAATAGTTCCTCAGAAAGTTTAACCCCATCATAATGAAAATCAGATAGCTGGGTAATCTTCAGTCCTCGTAACTCTGGAGGTAAGTTCTTCACGGTAACCGTGAGATTTTCAACAGTTAGCGGGCCAGAAAAGATTGGGTGCATAAGCCTGATCAACGCCTTATTAACAATGTATCGGCCTCTTTAGCATAGCTTATCAGATTCAGGCTTTACCGACAGCAGATCACTGAATCTCCTCAAGCAATTCTTGGGCTTTCTTCGAGGCTTGAATTCTTCCATCTCGATAAACTTTGGTAATAAATGGAGCAGGATGGCAAGCAATACAACACTTGTCGCTGTTCTGAGGTACGATGATCCCAATTTTGCTTGAAAGTGCATTCCTATAAGAAGCCTGGAAAATAGGCATTACAGCGTGAAAAATGGTTTTCCTATTACCCATTACCCATTACCTTCGACTCCGCTCAGGGAGCGCCCCCTATCCCTGACTCGCAGCGATCTTAATCACTTGTAACAACGTAGAAACCGCCAACTCAGAATCCGGGGAAACCAAGCAAGGAAAAACCAGTAATCCTGGAATTTGATTGGCGAGTTGGGTGGTTTCTTGACTGAGGGTAATCAGGGGCAGGTAACAGAGGGATTCCGATTGACGTAAAGCGTTTAAATAACCGCTCACATCATCTAATCCAGCATCATTAAACACTAAAACTTGGGGTTCCCAGACCCTGGCTAAAATTTCTGCCTGATCTAAATCTTCCGCTTCCAGAAGGCGACAATCTTGACCTTTCAATGTATGGCATCCCCGTACCCATTCTTGATAGGTTCCCTTTTGGGGTGTACCGGGAGATAAACATAACAGAGTTAATTTTTGCGGAAAAGAAGAGTCGATTTCCGGTTCTGAGGGTTGATGGAGGAGTTGTGAGGGTAAGAGGAGGGTAAATTCTGCGCCTTTGTTTTCGGTAACCGAACACATGAGATCGCCGCCATGGAGTTGGGCAAGTTGACTGACAATGACTAATCCTAATTCCCAAGTGGAGGAGCAGGGGGAGGCGTTCGGGTGACTTGATGAGGAAAACCAAGGGGTCAGATTGATGGGGGTGGTTAAGTAGGGATTGGTTAACCGAAAGCTAATCCAAAATCCACCTTGAGATTGGAGTTCAAGTTGGAGAGGGGTGGAGCGATAATGTTGGGCATCGCCGATCGCCCAAAGGTTGTAGGATAAGAGTCGATTCATCATTTGCCCTAGCCAAAATTCATCGGCCATCACCTCTGTAATCTGTGGATCGGAGTAAACATTGAGGCGGGGAGGTTGGGGTACATCTTGTACCAGTTCTGCAAAGGTGAAGAGGATGCGCTCTCGTAATTGAGAGGATTTTAATTGTACTTGATTTAACCCAACCTCTCCGAGTTCAAGCTGCGTCCACGTGACCATATCATCAATCATCATTCTTAGTTGTTTTCCCCCTTGATGAATCAACGTTAGATACTGCTTTTGCCGAGGATTAGCCAGGGACTGATTGGGGTGAAATAGGAGCTTGGATAGGCTTAAAATTCTGGTGATCGGGGTTTTGAGAGCATGACTGATGTAGGCTAGAATCTGGTCTTTTTTTTGATTTTCCTTAACCAGTTGAGTCACGCGGGTTAAGAGGGCCTGAAGTTGCCAGTCTGCTGTAGAGTCTTCAGAGGTTTTGGATTGAGTCCTTGAGTCTATCCCCTCAGAAGTGAATCTAGACTGGGGCGAGACGAGCCAATCGAGAGTCGGGTTTCCCCTCTGTGGATGTTCTAAAAGTGTAGATCTCGCGGGTGCTTCCTGTGACTCCAGCCCATAATCGGTACTTTGTTCCAAAAAATACTGAAGCAACCGTTGATTATCCAGTAATCCCACAAATTCCTGTTTCTGGTTAATGAGGGCATAATGACGGGTAATCGCTGGGTTCAACTGTTTCAGTTGTTCCTGAAGTTCGCCGATCTCTAGATCGCTAGAAAAACAGGCGATCGGTTCGAGAATGGGTTCTCCTATTTGGTATAATTGGGGGTTAATCTTGAGTAACGAGGAAGTCTGAACCCCTTGGGAGCTGGGTTTTAGCCAATAGGGTAACCAGCGAGAAAACTGAATACAGGCGATCGGAAATTGGGCCGGATCGATAACCACCAAAAGCGCTTGGTCAGTTAAACTCCATTCCATTAAGGCCCTTTCGAGTAGAGTGGTTTGTACACAGACAACAACTGGAGCAGTAAAAGCTTGGAGCAAAGGAGAATTCATAAGTTTCAGTAACCACAATGTTAGCAACATCTGGTGGCTTCAGTCTTAGAGCAGTGCAAGCAAATCGGAAAAACTCGTCAAAACATAACAAGTTATTTACAATTAAGGGTACAATGTTTACATTTATATAAAGACTTGTAACAAAACCTGATTTCCTGGATTATTGAATCAACACTTTTTTATATCAGTGTTGCTGATACCTGTAGTTTCTTTTAACACCTTGGCGTGCCCTCTCAACTGTCTATCTGTAGCTTTATCCGATCGGAGTCTCTAGGTCATTCAATGGATCAATACCTAGATGATACTCGCCATGCCCACACTCGCCTAGGTTCTGAAGGTGAGTTGATAGAATATTTGGATCAACACAGACAGCAAATTGACTGTTTGGTGGTTGAACAGATGCCTGAGATCCTGGAACTTTTAAGTAAATTACGGGAACAAAAAACCTATTTACCTATGGTTGCGATCCGGGAATCTGTTGAAAATGCCAAAATCTTCCCTATTGACTCAAAGAATCCAGAAGAAAGAGGCAGTATAGACGTTCCGGATTTAACAGGGATGAGGCGATTATACCACGATGCCATATTAGAAGTCACAACGGATCGGCTTCAACAAGTTGCATCCGTCATCGATCGGGCGATCGAGCAATTTCTGGAATTATCAACCACTCCAAAATCGACCAGCACACAACAGGGAAACGCGATCGAGGCGATCGCCACCCAACACTCCCTCAAACGTCAACAACGACGTTTAGGGGAAAAGCTCAAAGAACGACTAGGATATCTCGGCGTGTATTACAAACGAGACCCCAAAAACTTTTTCCGTCGTTTGTCTCATGAAAAACAACAAGATTTACTGGATTGCTTAAAAAAAGACTATGAGGATATAATACTAAACTACTTCTCCGACGATGAAGGAACTAATGCCAAAATTGACGACTTTGTAAATATTGCTTTTTTCGCTGATATTTCTGTGTCTCAAATCGTTGAAATTCACATGGAACTCATGGAAGAATATTCCAAGCAGTTACAGCTAGAAGGACGAAGTGAAGAAATTTTACTTGACTATCGTTTAACCCTAATCGATACCATTGCCCATTTATGTGAAATGTATCGACGCTCAATTCCTCGCCAATCCTAAATCTTGTTAATTCATAAGTCTTGAATGACCACGTTACCTTAGAACCCATTGACACAGAACTACCATGAGTCCTCTGAAAAAGACCTACATCCTCAAACTCTATGTTGCCGGAAACACCCCCAACTCCGTGCGGGCGTTAAAAACTCTCAATGACATTCTAGAGCAGGAGTTTCAAGGAGTTTATGCCCTGAAAGTGATTGATGTCCTCAAAAACCCTCAATTGGCGGAAGAAGACAAAATTTTAGCGACTCCTACCCTTGCTAAAATACTCCCCCCTCCCGTCCGTAAAATTATTGGAGATCTTTCCGATCGCGAAAAAGTGCTGATTGGACTCGATTTATTATATGATGAACTGCGCGATGATGAAAATATGGTCTAAAACAGCAATAATTGAGACCATTGGAGCGTCCCATCATCCCTTTTATTATTCTAATTTAGAGCCAGATCACCTATGAATACATTTGAACAATTGAGTGAACCCGAAAAAACGGTAAATACAAAACTCACCGGCATTACCAAAATCAGAACCTTGATCGAAGGATTTGATGACATTAGTCATGGCGGTCTGCCCCAAGGTCGTAGCACCCTGGTTAGCGGGACATCAGGCACAGGTAAAACGATGATGACTATTCAATTTCTCTATAATGGAATTACCTATTTTAATGAACCTGGAATCTTTGTGACTTTTGAAGAATCCCCTACAGATATTATTCAGAACTCTGCCAGTTTTGGTTGGGATTTACAGCAACTCATAGATGATGGAAAACTTTTTATATTAGATGCTTCCCCTGACCCAGAAGGACAAGATATTGTCGGTAACTTCGATCTCTCTGCTCTGATAGAACGGCTTCAATATGCAATTCGTAAATACAAAGCTAGACGGGTCTCGATTGACTCCGTAACGGCTGTATTTCAACAATATGATGCTGTGTCTGTGGTTCGCCGGGAAATTTTTCGCCTGGTTGCCAGACTTAAACAGTTGGGTGTAACCACAGTGATGACTACAGAACGAGAAGAAGAATATGGAAAAGTCGCTCGTTTTGGGGTAGAAGAATTTGTTTCTGATAATGTGGTAATTGTTCGCAATGCTTTAGAAGGGGAACGAAGACGCAGAACCGTAGAAATCCTCAAACTTAGGGGAACCACACATATGAAAGGAGAATATCCTTTTACTATTACTGATGATGGAATTAATATCTTTCCACTTGGTGCGATGCGACTCACTCAACGCTCTTCTAATGCTAGGGTTTCGTCTGGAGTCAGTACCTTAGATGAAATGTGTGGCGGCGGATTTTTCAAAGATTCGATTATTTTGGCTACAGGAGCAACAGGAACAGGTAAAACCTTATTGGTTAGTAAGTTTTTGGAAAATGCCTGTAAAAACTCAGAACGGGCGATTTTATTTGCCTATGAAGAATCTAGGGCCCAGCTTTTCCGCAATGCCAACTCGTGGGGAATTGATTTTGAGGCTCTGGAAAATCAAGGACTGCTGAAAATTCTCTGTGCTTATCCAGAGTCGGCAGGATTAGAAGATCATTTACAAATGATTAAATCTAAAATTACAGAGTTTAAACCGTCTCGCATTGCTATTGATTCTCTTTCAGCTTTAGCACGGGGGGTTAGTAATAATGCTTTCCGTCAATTCGTGATTGGGGTGACGGGATATGCCAAACAGGAAGAAATCACTGGTTTCTTTACTAATACGACGGATCAGTTTATGGGATCTCATTCGATTACGGAATCCCATATTTCGACAATTACCGATACGATTTTAATGTTGCAATATGTGGAAATTCGTGGAGAAATGTCGCGAGCTATTAATGTTTTCAAAATGCGCGGCTCCTGGCATGATAAAGGGATTCGTGAATATGCGATTACGGAGCATGGTGCAGAAATCAAGGATTCTTTCCGTCACTATGAAGGGATTATTAGTGGTTCACCGAGTCGAATTTCTGTGAATGAAAAAAGTGAACTGTCGCGGATTGTTCGAGGTGTGCAGACAAAAGAAGGAGATGATGATATGGGGTGATATCCTGTCCGTTTGAATAGTTGTCATTGCGACCGCAGGGAAGCATTCGCGCTTCGCGTTTCACGCAAGCTTCGCTAACGCTGAAATTTCCAAAATTGGGGAGATTGCTTCATTCCGCTCCGCTCCATTCGCAATGACATACTATAGCAAACCTAACATAACAGCGAAAACTGCTGTAACTGTTCCAACGGACTTGATATTACCCCATCACATGGTCAACTAACCAATAGGTTTTCATTTCACCTTTTCCTTTAACGGAAATGATGCCCCGCTCTTCAAATTGAAAACGGTCTTTTAAGACTTCATAAACCTGATGGCTGACATGAATTCGCCCTGGCGTTCCGGAAGATTCCATGCGCGAGGCGGTATTGACTGTATCGCCCCATAAATCGTAACTAAACTTGCGGACTCCTATCACCCCGGCCACTACGGGCCCGGTGTGGATACCGATGCGAATTTGTAGAGATTCTCCATTTTCCAGGGCAAAATCTTGCAGGACTTTTTGCATATCTAAGGCCATGGCGGCCATGGCGGCGGCATGATCGGGTTGGGGGATGGGGAGTCCGCCGACAATCATATAGGCATCGCCAATGGTTTTTATTTTTTCTAAGCTATGTTTTTCTGCTAAATAATCAAAGCTGGAAAACATTTCATTTAAACAATTGACTAAATCAATGGGAGCCATGCGAGCGGATAAGGAGGTAAAGCCAACGATATCGGAAAAGAGGATGGTGACGGATTCAAAGTATTCAGCGATCGCCTGGGTCTCCTGTTTCAATTGCTCGGCGATCGCCTCCGGTAAAATGTTGAGCAGTAATTCTTCTGATTTTTCCTGTTCCCGGCGTAAGTCGGCGGTTCTCTCTTCGACCCGTAACTCTAGTTCTTGATTGCTTCTTTCTAGGGCAGCAAAGGATTCTTGAAGCTGTTGGGCCATTTGGTTAAAAGAGTGGGCTAAAATTTTCACCTCTTCTACCCCTCTCACTTCCACATTCTGGGCTAGGGTTTGATTGTCACACCGACTTAAGGCGGCTTTGGCTAACTTTTGACTGCCGGCAATCAATTGCATAATGGGTTCACTGATCCAATGGGCTGTCATCCATCCAAATCCGGTAGCTACGAGCAAAGCAAGGACACACAGTTCAATGGTGCGGCGGGTATTGGCGTGAATTTGGGCCATAAAATCGGATTCTGGAACCACGACCACAATTAACCAATCTAAACCGGAGTCATCTGGGTAGGGAGCCACTTGTACAAAGGAGCGATCGCCCCCTTGCTCGAAATTAAATTGTGTTGGGGTGGCGATCGCCTCTAGTTTATTGTCCTCCATCAAAAATTCAGCCGTTGCTCGAATGAGGCGATCGGAAATGTTTGTAGCCATTAATCGTTCAGGATTTCTTCCCCCTGCTCCTAAGAGAAAAGGGGGAGCCTCGCTAGAACTAGCCACCAGAAAACCCGATCGCTCCACAATAAAGATTTTTCCGGAAGGACTGACTTCAATCGTCGCTAAAAACTCACTAATCCCACTGAGAACCAAATCCACTGCCATCACCCCACCGACATTGCCATCCGTATTCAAAAACCATTCAGAAGCAGTGATTCCCAGATCGCCATAGCGAAATAAATAAATCTCACTCCAGGTTGCCTGCCGGGTTTCGAGGGCAGCTTTATACCAAGGTCTTTGGCGGGGATCGTAGGGAGCCGTTTCCCGAATCAGATCCTGGCGATCGCCGGTTTCCGAGAGACTATAGAAGCGCCCGATGGGATCGCCTTCACCAAAAACTTCCTTCACAATTAAGCTTTCATCGGGTTCCCGACTGACGGCTAAATAACTGCCATTGGGTTTACCGACATAGATTTCCCGCGATCGCGGGAAAAGCTGCATTTGTTGCCAAAACTGGTTTTGCAACTGCTGAAAGTTATCCTCATCCAATTTACCCGCTTCCACTGCCTGCCGATTCACATGATTAATCCTAGGGGGTTGTTGTAGATAATCCGTGAGATGTTGCTCAGTTCGTTTTGTCACCTCATCCCGTAACTGATAGGCTAAATCATTAACGGCCTGTTGTCCATTGCGCCAAGACAGATATCCAGTAATCCCCACGGCGGCAGAAATTTGCAAAATAAACGGCACAATTAAGACCGCACGCAGGGAAAGCTTATTGCATAAAGAAAATCTGGATCTCATAGTCAGGGAAATCGGGAACAGAAAAGGACTAAAGAATTGATTGTAAACCTCTCCCTATTCCTCTAGATCCCTTGTTGCTCTGTTTCTGGGTCTGGACTGAGATCAGACGCTTTTTGACTAAAGAATTGGAAATATAAGGAATTGCACCATTCCTTAATCGGAAAGGCTAAAAAGGTGAGCGGGTTAATGGTGACAATAATGTTGCGACTATCGGCTTTGGCTTGATGAATAATTTGCTCGGCCACCCAATTAGCCGATAATACTCCAATGGGATTCAAATTGCTCTTAAACGGCCCTAAAATCAGTTTGCGGACAATACAAGGAGCATCCAGACGGCGCAGGGTGACTAAATCGCCGATGGTGCGCTTGGTGAGTTCATATAAGGGGCTAAAGGCGGGGGAAACTTCGGCTTCTGAGGTATTGACCCAAACTTCTTTACAGGCCATATCCCGGTTGCTGTGAATGGTTTTGAGGAAGAGTTCCATGAAGCGCCAAGTGGAAAAGGCGTTAACTTGGTAGGATGTTTCGATCGCCTCTGCCGTGCGATCGCCATGGACGTTAATCCCATGATTGAGAATCAGAATATCAATCGAGTTGAATTGCTCTTCGAGTTCCGACTCTTTACCCACTTGCCAAGAAACCGTGGGGATCTCCACTGCTCGATCGTCAACGGTAATCTGAATCGGGCGATCGCCAGACGTGAGGGCGATCGGTTTTGCACCCTGTAGATGTAACTGATAAAGGAGCGATCGCCCCAACGTTCCAGACGCACCGGTTACCGCTACCGTTTTCCCTTTCAAAGATAAAGCTGTTCCCATAATTCGATCCACCAAGGTAAACGTGCCACAAAAATAAGCATTCTGATTATCAAAATGATGTCGCCAATGATAACTACGATTGACCATTCCCTGGCTCGGAATGGCATCAAACGCCCCCGGACGATGGGTTGAGTCTGTCCACTCCTCCATTCCCGGAACCCCCCATCCTCGTCCCATGGCAGTCAAGAGAAATGTAACAGAATAAATGATGGCTGCTCCCGTTCCCCAAAGTTGATCGTTGAAGTATACAGCTATGGCAGACCCTAAGCTGGCCGAGAGGATCATCACCACACTTTCGGGCACATCATTGTACCAATGGGCCTTTTGATAAATCTCTGCATTGACCGGGGTTAAATCGGGGCGAAACACCCGATGATGCCAAACATGCAAGCGATAGAGAGGTTTCCAAGCATGGCAGAAAGCATGATAGACATCGCGCACACACTCCACTGCGGCGATCGCCAGCAATCCCCAGCCTAAACTCAACCAACTCAACCGATCCACTGTATTCATCCACTCTGCCCACAGCAGACCATCGAACGCAAACAAGAGCAGAACGAACCAACTTAACATATACACTCCTACAGACCACCATCGTATTCCCTATTCCCTAGCGCTTATCGCTAGAGGGGTTTCATCCCAGTTTACAATTGCTTTCTCGTTAATCACCCTTCAGCTTACAGAATATTCGGTAAACTGTCGCTTAAATGGCGTATGGAAACCAATAACAATATCTGTTTTGGGCACTCCCCTATTTTGCAAGTCTTGGCCAATATCCTGTTCTGTGCCATTGTGCTGTATCCAAATTTTCCCGTCTTTAATATCAAAGTGTAAGATCGAGCCATAAATTCGGTAATCTCCTATCCAGCCCACATGAAAAAGCTGGTAATGATCTCTGGCCGGATCAAAAATCAATTGGGTTTCCACTCCGTCTTGACTATCGGCGCTTAAACAAGCATAGTCTTCTAGGAGTTGCTGAATAATTTGGCGATAGTGGTTTAGGGTATCCATCGGTTGATGCTCTCCTTTTGAGCTTCATAGATGATTAGTTTTAACTGTTGAGCGTCGATAATCTCCTGGACTACCTCTATGGCAAAAAAAGAAGTGTAAGTATCTAGAGAGATAGCGAGATAAAGATTATATTCTGGGTATTGCTTGTGTAGGAGAGTACGGTAAGTGATAAATTGCCCAACCGCTGTATAAAATTCGGAAATCGTAGAGTTTTGAATAAAGCTTTTGATTTCCACGGCAATTTTCTGCCCTTCTCGTTCTGCGGTTAGGATTTTTTCTGCACCCAGATCAACATAAAGTTTACCAAGGTCGTATCTTAGCATCAGAGGGTCGTGGGTGATTATCCATCCTTCTTTTTCTAAGGCATGGCGTACAGCTTGATGAAAGAAATCTTTAGCAGGCATGAATGTATGATTAAGTGTACTAGATAGAGATTACTGATAACTCTATCTTAAAAGACACGCACCGTTGGGTATCCCTAGCTATCTAGATACACCCATTAGTCCTGTATGTAGGCTGTATCTAGAGCAAAGAATCAGATTATTGCCGCCTCTCAAGAGCGGAAAGGTTCAAACAATCCTAAAATGAGATGTTGATTGTTACTCAAAACTCCAGGTTAGGTTGTGAAACTCTTTGTTTACCATACGCCCGAATTAACCCCCACGGATCATTTACCCGAATGTGCGATCGCCGTAGATGTCCTGCGAGCGACAACTACCATTGCCACTGCCCTCCACGCTGGGGCAGAAGCGGTGCAAGTCTTTAGCGATATCCAAAAACTGATGGATGTCAGTGCTGAATGGCCCCAAGAACAGCGTCTCCGGTTTGGAGAACGAGGGGGAGCAAAGGTTGAAGGATGTGACTTGGGGAACTCTCCCTTAAGTTGTACTCCAGAGGTTGTCCAAGGGAAGCGTATTTTTATGAGTACAACCAATGGGACTCGCGCTCTGCAACGGGTAGAAGCAGCTAAAACCGTCCTTACTGGAGCCTTGATTAATCGTCAATCTGTCGTTAATTATATTACCAGCCACCAACCGGAGAGCATCTGGATCGTGGGATCGGGATGGGAAGGGAAATTCTCCCTAGAAGATACAGTTTGTGCGGGAGCGATCGCCCATAGTCTATTAACAGAATTTACCCTTTCTTCTCCCATCTCCGAAGTCAACGACGAAGTAATCGCTGCTGTTGCCCTCTATCGCCAATGGCAAGAACAATTAGTCGATCTGCTGCAACAAGCCAGTCATGGCAAACGTTTACTGGGCTTAAATGGTACGGCGGATCTTGAGTATTGCGCCCAACTCGATAGTCTCTATGTTTTACCCATTCAGAAAGAACCTGGAGTTTTAGTTTCCCATCGTTAATTATTCGGAGGTGCTGATGAAAGCTATTGTCATGACGGCTCCTGGAGGGCCAAACGTGCTACAACTCCAGGATGTCCCCGACCCTAAACTCGAAGGAAACCGGGAACTACTCGTTCATCTCAAAGCTGCCGGAGTCAACCCCATTGACACCAAGCTGCGGAACCGAGGAACCTTGTATCCCGATCAAATGCCCGCCATTCTCGGCTGTGATGGGGCAGGCATTGTGGAGGCGATCGGCTCAGGGGTACAAAACTTCAAAGTGGGCGATGCCGTCTACTTTTGCAACGCCGGACTCGGTGGCCATCCAGGCAACTACGCCCAATATGCCACCGTTGACGAACGGTTTGTGGCCCACAAACCCACCTCCCTCAGCTTTGCCGAAGCTGCCGCCGCTCCCTTGGTGCTAATTACTGCCTGGGAATCTCTCTATGACCGGGCCCGGCTACAACCGGGGCAAACCGCCCTCATCCACGCGGGTGCGGGTGGAGTCGGTCACGTCGCCATACAATTGGCAACCCTGCAAGGGGCATCGGTTTGCACCACAGTCGGTTCCGTAGAAAAAGCGGACTTTGTGCAATCTTTGGGAGCAGACCAAGCCATCTTTTACAAAGATACGGACTTTGTTCAAGAAACCCTCAACTGGACATCGGGGGAAGGGGTTGACGTTGCTTTCGATACCGTAGGCGGATCGACCTTTGCCCAAACTTTTCCGGCTGTTCGCGTCTATGGCAATCTGGTCACTATTCTGTCTCCGGCTGCTGAGACCAATTGGAAAATTGCCAGAGACCGAAACCTCAGCATTAGCTTAGAATTAATGCTCACCCCCATGGTGCAAGGTCTGGTCTCTGCCCAACAAGATCAAGCTAAAATTCTCCAGCAGTGCGCCCGTTTAATTGACCGGGGAGACCTGAAAATCCATTTAGGAACCACCTTTGCTCTCAGAGATGCGGCAGCCGCCCATGAGCTATTAGAGAAAGGCTCAATGATGGGCAAAATTGCCCTGTTGATTGAAGATTAAAGGTCTAGTGGACTAACCCAGACAGCTAGGCAATAGGCATAGGTTACCCAGTAGGGGGAGAGACTAGGAATAAGACAAAGCCTCGATCGCCAGTCGTGCAACTGTCCTGAAGGCGATCGCCTAAATCCGTCTGTCCAGAACCCTCTACCCCCTGTCCACTTGCGCCTGCGTTAAAAGTGGCACGATCTGTGCCCCCCTTCATACCCAATCCGGTGAAAGTAAAGATATCAAGTTTACCGGAGTATCAGGGTTATGAAATACCAAATTCTATCAATGACTACCTTATTGTTGAGTTTAATCCCCTACCTACCTCTTAAGGCTCAAACCCTTCCCTCAGACAACCCATTTTCTCCAGAAACGATCCGCGCCCAACTAGAAACTATGGATACTCGCCCCAGAAATGCCGAGTATTATCAAGGCTTTAATGAAGGCTTCAACGAAGGTTTTGAAGCGGGTTTAGCTGCCAGAACAGCGAACCAACCCAACCAAAATAATTATCAAATGCTGATGAACACTAACCCCCGTCCCCTGATCCAAGGATGGGCAGAAGGCTATGTTAAAGGCTATGAAGACGGTTATGAATATGGCGATCGCTAATATTAGGATGGTAAACTATGGGGAGACAAAGGAAGAAGGCGAGTTTACTGGGCTGGTGTGTATTCTAGTTATGAGTTAACCCGCCCCTACCGACCCATTTTTAATTTCTAATTGATAACGATTATGCATGTATTGATTCCAGCAGCAGGGATGGGGAAGCGGATGGGGAGCGATCGCAATAAAATGCTGTTGAACGTATTGGGCGATCCTTTGCTGGCTTGGACGCTACGAGCAACGGAAGCGGCTGAAACGGTGGCATGGGTGGGGATTATGGGACAACCGACGGATTTTCCGGCCTTCGAGGAGATTATCGGCGGCTTAGGCTTGCAAAAACCCGTCCATTTGATTGTGGGGGGTTCAACGCGCCAAGAATCGGTTTACAACGGCTTACAGGCGCTGCCAGAGGGCGCTAAAGGGGTGTTGATCCATGATGGGGCCCGGTGTTTGGCGACTCCGGATTTATTTGACCGGTGCGCGATCGCCCTTCAAGAGTGCCAAGGATTAATTGCCGCTATCCCCGTCAAAGATACCATTAAGGTGGTCAATGGCGAGGGCTGGATCGAAAGTACCCCTAACCGTGCCGATCTTTGGGCCGCCCAAACTCCCCAAGGCTTTGCGGTAGAAGCGATTAAAGCGTGCCATGAGAAGGGACGCGCTAATGGCTGGGAAGTCACCGATGATGCCGCCTTATTTGAGCAATGCCAGTTACCGGTAAAAATTGTGAGGGGAGAAGAAACCAATATTAAGGTTACCACTCCCATTGATTTGGCGATCGCCGAACGCATTCTGCAACAGCGAGCATGACCTGGCAACCGATCCAAGACTTACCCCTAAATTGGCAAACCCTTGCCAGTTCTGAATTACCGCCCCTGGTGACCGTTTGGAACGAGCAAGCGGATCGATTGCGTCAGTCTGGTGAATTTCAAACATTTAACGACAAACTGCGGCGAGAAATCGCGATCGAAACCGGAATTATTGAGCGTTTATACACCATCGATCGCGGGATTACTCGTCTACTGATTGAGCAGGGAATTAATGAGGCCCTCATTCCCCATGGTTCGACCGATCGCCCCGTTAAACAAGTCATTTCGCTGATTAAAGATCAAGAAGCGGCGATCGAAGGGTTATTTGATTTTGTCGGGGGACAACGAACCCTATCGACTTTTTATATCAAGCAACTCCATCAACTGTTAACTCAAAGTCAAGACAGTATAGAAGCCCTAGATACACTCACCGACCAAATATTTCAAGTCTCCTTAATTCAAGGCGATTATAAACGTCAACCGAATAATCCTCTACGACTCGATGGTTCGGTTCATGAATATTGTCCCCCAGAACAAGTCGCTTCTGAAATGGATCGACTGATCTCGCTGCATCATCAACATAGCACTGAAAACATTCCTCCTGAAATTGAAGCCGCTTGGTTACATCATCGCTTTACCCAAATTCATCCCTTTCAGGATGGAAATGGTCGGGTAGCTCGATGTTTAGCGAGTTTAGTGTTTATCCAAGCGAGTTGGTTTCCTTTGGTTCTCACCCGTGACGATCGTGCGGTTTACATTGCAGCGTTGGAAGAGGGCGATCGGGGGAATTTGTCAAGTTTAGTGAATCTCTTTGCGAAGAGTCAAAAACAAGCTTTTTTAAGAAGTCTGGGTTTATCAGAACAAGTGCTATCTGAGGGTAGACGCACCCAAGTGATTATTGCTTCAATTGCCGAAAAGTTAAAGCAGAATCAGTCAGCTTCTTTGCAAGAGCGGTGTCAGAAAGTAGAGCATTTTGCTTCAATTCTTTTTGATGTGGCATCTAATCGCTTACAAGCCATAGCGGAGGAAATTCGGCGATCGCTGCAAAATGTGGTCGATAATGCATCAGTCTTTACCGTAGCTGCCCCCATTGGCGATCCTCGATCAGATTACCATCGCTACCAAGTTTTAGAAACCGCGAAACAGTTGGATTATTTTGCCAATCTTCGCCCTTATCACAGTTGGCTACAATTAGTCCTCAATGTAGGCGCAGCAACGACTCTTCTGCTCTCTTTTCATGTTCTAGGTCGTGAATATCAAGGATTACTGGTCTGCACAGCATGTGCTTACCATAGAGATAATGGGGAGGAAGGAGAGCGCAATATTAGCGATATTCAGTCTTTGACAGATTCTCCATTCCAATTTTCCTATGCAGATGCACAAGACAACTTAATCGAACGTTTTCAGAAGTGGTTAGAAGAGATGATTTTGACTGGTTTGGAATATTGGAATAAGAGCATTTAGAAGCAGGGGTGAAAAAAAAATCGCCCCTACAAATGAATCATTGTTAATTGTTTCGGCTGTCGCCGACATGAAAATTGTTAATTGTTCATTATCAATCTAACTCCTCCATCAGAGCTTTCACCTGGTCGATGCCCTCGCGATCGCCGGCAACCTGATACAGTTGTAGGGCACGCTCTAAAAAGGAACGCGCTTCCTGAGTGCGATCGCGCTCTTTCAGCGCCAACGCCAACTTATAATACCCTTCAGGATTTTGGGGAGCCAATTGCACCACTTGACGATAGGTAGCGATCGCCAACAGGATATCATTCCGTTGCATCAGAATATCCCCCATGGCTCGATAGGCATCTACCAAATTCCGATCCAAGGATACCGCCCGTTGATAGGCTTGATAGGCTTCCGGCCAATTCTCAAAACTCTCTTGGATTTTACCAATGGTCATATAAATCACCGGATTTTGGGAATCCAGTTGAGCCGCTTTCTCCAGAGCTTCTTGGCCCAAATCCAGATTACCGCGAGCTAACCAGGCACTTGCTAACTTGACCTGAATACTACCCAAACGAGGATTGAGTTGTTCCGCTTGTCGCAGGTGTTGAATCGCCGTATCGAGTTCCCCTACTTTGAGGTACATCGCTCCGAGTAACTCATGGGCTTGAAAATTCCGAGGATCGGCACTAAGTACCTGTTCATAGGTTCGTTTTGCAGCATCAAAATTATTCTGTCGCCATTGCACCACCCCTAAACCCAGATAGGCCTCCAAATTGCTTTGGTCTAACTGAATGGCTTGTTGATAAGCAATCTGGGCAGAGGCATTATCGCCAATCTTGGCTAAACTATGGCCGAGGGCATAGTAAAAATCTCCATTTTCGCGATCGTATATCACCGCCTGGCGATAGGCTTGGGCAGCTTCGGCAAAATTCCCTTGCATCGATTGCAGGTAGCCAATACCGGAATAGAGACGAGCATTTTGAGGATCTAATCGCAGGGCTTGTTGATAAACTTGAATGGCCCTAGGATAATCTCTGGCTTCGACAAACTGATTCCCCTGTTCTAAGAGGGCATCAAGTTGGGCATTATTGGGCGATCGCTGGGCAATCCATTCTACCCCTTCAGAGGCTTGGACTGTCGAGGGCGCAACCCCCTGAAAACCTCCCCAAACCAATAGAGTGGCCAAGAATAAGCTAGATTTGTGCATAGTTGATCATCAACAGAGCGTGTGTGAGGGAATCTTAAAGAAACTTTACTCTTTCTTTAGGATTCCAGCAAGTGGAAGTGGGGAGATGGGGAGGATAGCCTATTGCCTATTGCCTATTGCCTTCCCCCCTATTGCCTATTCCCCATTCCCCATTCCCCATTCCCCATTCCCCATTCCCCATTCCCCATT
>NZ_JAQOSO010000031.1 GCF_030068505.1 Roseofilum capinflatum BLCC-M114 | reverse complement strand
GTTCACTTTTCTTTTAAAGATTGCCCCGGACTTTGAAAACCCCCTGCTTAAAAAGCAGGGGGTTGGGGGGATCTTTGCCTCTTGTACTTCATGACAGCGCGAATGGCTGTATAGGGAGAGGGCAAAATCGATCGCCCCAAAATAACATTCAGATGTCCATAGACAGCCAGGGAACAACCTGCTTTAATCTAAGAAATGCCAAGAAAACAAGCAAAATATTGTTTTTTTCTCTAATTATTAAGAAATTCTAAAGTCCTCGCTTCGGAACGACTTAATCCCTTGGGACGGAAGGATATGGCTTGAGTTCCAGCATTAGATTTTTGTCTAGTCCATTCGGGTGTGTGAGGGGTATTGTGTCTCTAAATAAATCGGGGAAAGGAACAGACTTGAGATTCCTGATCTACCAAGATTTCTGACGTTAACCCAATTCAAAGCATGAAATTTAATCTGAATCGATTCAACAAGAAATTCCTGACTGCATTATCAGTAGCAGGAATCGCCTTATTACTTTCAATGGGTGCAAATCAAGCCACAGCACAAAGTCGTCGTGAGGGATTTCTCCGCAATCAGCTATCAGGGAGATGTCTTGATATTTCTGGATCGCCCGGAGTCAAAAACGGTGCAAATATCAAACTAACTAACTGTGAGCTATCTGGTAATAATAATGATAGAACTCGCACCGATCACCGTTGGGAATTTGTTCCCGGCCCAAGAGCTTCAGGTTCTTCTTCCCAATCTAAATCATGGCGTGTATTACCGGGTAAAGCTAGGGATATCGGAGATGGCTGGTTAATTGGCGGCAGTCCTGTCCCTGGTGGATATACGATTTTTCGTTGGGATGGTTCCAATTGGCGTGTAATGCCAGGAGGAGCTGTTCGTATTGGCGGTAATTCTAGGAATCCTTATGTTGTCAATGACAAAGGTAATATTTTTCGTTGGGATGGTTCAACTTGGCGTGTATTACCGGGTAAAGCTAGGGATGTAGGAGATGGCTGGATAATTGGTACAAATCCTGTCAGTGGTGGATATGGAATTTATAAGTGGAATGGTTCAGGTTGGGAGTACATGAGAGGAGGAGCTGTTCGTATTGGTGGTAATTCCAGGAATCCTTCTGTTGTCAATGACAACAATGATATTTTTCGTTGGAATGGTTCAGGCTGGGAGCAAGTACCTGGGAAAGCTAGGGATATAGGAGATGGCTGGTTAATTGGTATGAACTCTGTCAGGGGTGGACATGAAGTTTATCAGTGGAATGGTTCAGGTTGGAACCCAACGGGAGGAGGAGCCGTTAGTATTGGCGGTAATTCTAGCAATCCTTATGTTGTCAATGACAACATGGATATCTTTCGTTGGGAAGGGGTTTCCGCTCAAACCTCTTCAGGGTCAAGCTCTAGTCCGAGCAGAAGTCAAACCAATTACATGCCACCAGAAACCTCTTCCCAGGTGAATACCAATAATTCAACCCGGATGAATGGAGGAAATAGCACAGCCAAAGCAACACTCTATCGCGGTGGTAGGTTAGTTATTGAAGGAGAAGCGATTGCAACAGAGAGGACTCAAGGTGTTCGTTCTACAGTCAATGTTATTGGCACAGATCGACGGGGGAGGGTCTTATTTGTCTCACAATCTTTGGATATACCCACTGCTTGTGGAACATGGGACCCTGGCTGTTCTTCCCGTCGCAGTGGAAGCAGCAATCAAAATATCTCTCCGGAGATAGCCAAGTATGTGAGCAGTCTTCAAATTGTCTTTTCTGAACGTGGAGGGCCCACTGTTATTCAGAGAACAACGCAACAAATCCGCCAAGCTTGCAAGACTTATACCGATCTCCATCCACTCGTTCGTGCTGCCATTGCTTCTGCAACCAATGGCGGTTCAGAAGCCTGTAATTTAGCACGATGATGATTCGCTGTTGTGGTGTGTTTTTGATGACACATGGCAGTGGAAGAAAGCGTCTAATTTAAACACCAGCATACTAACCGAAGATCGCCTTTCTGGGTGTCCAGGGGGCGATCGCCAAAACCCCAATAATTTTTTGTACACAATCATCCACATTATCAACTCATGAAAAACCTAAATGTTTTGCACAAATCATTGATCGCTTTACCCTTGCTACTAAGTTCATTCTTGCTACCTAAACCTGCCCAAGCTGACTTACAGGTAAGAGATGCTTCTGTCAACAATCGACCTACTGGTAATGTGGTCAATTACTACAGCAGACAAGTCTGTTTCGGTATAAATTTTGTCGGCAAAGTACATGATGGATATTGCAATTATCCATCGAACGGCTCAGAAAGACGAGCGTCTAATTATCGCGTTTTAATTGATGATGATCGGCAAGTTTTTTGGCGGCGTGATGCAGCAGGCGTAAGGCAAGTTCAAAATCAAGTTGGTAATAGAAAACTAAGAGTTCTGAGTCTCTATAATGATAAAGGTGCATGTGGTGCTTATCACTTGAATGGCTATCATGTAGGGGAATTAACACAAATCAAGTCTAGCTCTGGATCGCGTCTTATTTGTAAAATTGGATTTGGAGGAAGGGTTCTAGAATTCCAACAAGGCGATTTTGATTTTGCTATTTATGCTCAATAAAATATTGCATTATGTGATTTTTTGTTGAGCTGCACTTCCAATCTTCAGATGTAGCTAGTGCTACAACAAGCCCCTTAAATTTAAATTGGAGACACGCGATCGCATTCCGAACCCATCAGGATGCGATCTTTTTCTGGGATATAGAGTTTTACCAAATCAATTGAAGATTTAAAGTAAATCCCGGTAAAATATCTTCTCCTGATAGAGTGAGAGGATGGTCTAAAACTTGTTTTTCTTGTCCCTGACGATAAATTTCAACTTGATGGTTTTTTGGGTTAATCAGCCAACCTAAGCGAGTACCATTATCTATATATTCCTGCATTTTTCCTTGTAGTAGCTTTAAGGAATCGCTAGGCGATCGCAGTTCGATCGCAAAATCGGGAGATAATGGTAAAAATTTCGTCTTCTGTTCTGCGGTTAAAGCATCCCATTTCGCTAAGGGTATCCAAGAAGCATCGGGGGAATAATCTGCCCCATTCGGAAGCGTAAACCCACCCGATGAATCAAAGACAATTCCTAATTGGGTTTCTCTATTCCATAGAGATAATTCTAGGTTGATGTCAGAATTACGCTT
Organism: Roseofilum capinflatum BLCC-M114; assembly: GCF_030068505.1. Lineage (NCBI taxonomy): Bacteria > Bacillati > Cyanobacteriota > Cyanophyceae > Desertifilales > Desertifilaceae > Roseofilum > Roseofilum capinflatum. Next base: position 43,136 of record NZ_JAQOSO010000031.1, on the reverse strand, counting down.
ACTGGTTTCTCCTCCCGTCGGTGGCATAATCATTAAGTTCCCTTGAGCAGTTCGTTCTAATCTTAAGTTACGGTTTGCAGCACAAAGTTGATAAAATTGTTCATCCGTAATCGAAGCGGTTTCTGGATTATTCAAAATCAATGCTGTCATATTTTTATTTCTGTGATGAGGGTGATTAACGCTAAACGTATCGAAATTCTAACATACAGCAGTTTTCGCTGTTATGGTGTAAAGTCTTAAAGGCTCAAAGCCATGTACCACAACCCTATTCCCTATTCCCTATTCCCTAGCGCGAAGCGCTGTATCTCCCACAATTTCACCCGTCCCTTTCATTACTCCAAAGCTGGGACGGGCAATGGGGTTAGTAGCAGGATAAACAATGGCTAACGGTTTTCCGTCATGAAGAATCGTAAGCGGAATCTTAGTTTTTTCAACTTCGATTAGTAAAGTCTGTAAGTTTTCTGGTAATTCTATTGTGGTAATTTGTACCATTTCCTTATTTATCTGATAGACTTAATTCTAAGTGTACCATAGCCAATGAGAGAAGTGTCGGAGACAACAACAGTCATTATTTGAACTGGGTAATTTGCATCGCTTGATGACGACATCTTGCGCTGGCAAAACTTGGGTCATAACCTTCTCCCCTACAATATGGACAGGCTAGAGATATTATAAATCCCAGAAGTCTTCCTCCAGTAAGGTTATAATCAACCTAATCGTGCTTGCAGGTTAGCGATCGATGACACAACAACCTATAGAAATAGAGGGAACTTGGGAAGAAATTATGGCCCATTCAGCCCAACTCGCTGGATGTAGCGTGCGCGTGACGGTACTTTCCAATCCACCTCAAACCCTGTCTTCAGAAAAACCCCCCTCGTTTCGCCCAGCTTCCGGCCGTTCCTTATTAAGACATGCAGGAACCTGGGCCGGTAATGACTTGGAAGAGTGCTTAGAGAGCGTGTACGAAACCCGTAGCCCTCTAGAGTTTTAATCTATGTATCTACTCGACACCAATCATTGTAGCCGCATTATTCAGGGAGATAGGCCCGTAATCAACCGCATTATTGAGGTGGGGGAATCACAAGTTGCTACCTGTGTCATCGTTCAAGGTGAATTGCTATACATGGCCTATAAGTCGGAACAAAAAGCTAGAAATCTGGCGCAGGTAAACCTGTTTCTCGAAGATATTCGCATTTATCGCATTGATGAAGTGACTGCCAATATTTATGCTGAGTTTAAGGCAGAAGTTTTAGAGTATTTTGGCCCCAAAGAGAGAAATAAGCGTAGAAAAATCAGGATAGAAAACTTGGGAATTGGTGAAAATGACTTGTGGATTGCGGCGATCGCCTTACGCAACGGATTAACCCTTGTTTCAGGAGACAGGGATTTTCAACGGATGCAAGCAGTGAAAGCACTACCCTTAGAATCCTGGTTGGCAAGCTGATCAAATATAATCCTCTTCTGTCACTTTGCGAAAAAGAGGGCTGGAACCCTTATTCTTTCGTTAGTGATAACTCCCAGACGTGAGAGGGGCGATCGCACTTGGGAAGAAATCATGGCTCGTTGTGCCCAACTCGCTACAAGGGTTCCCTCGCGATCGCTTAAAATGAGGACATCTTTCTATCCAGAGAAGGTTATGGGATATCTCACCATCATTAGCGAAACCGGTTTTCCTCATTCTGTCTGTTGGTTTGAATACCACCATAAATCAGAATGGTATGCCTTCAAACCAAAAATCCCCAAATTCCCCCTCTGCCCTGGATACATCGATCGCTCCGATAGAACTCCCTACATCAAACACTTAGTCAAATTTGAGATTCCTGACTCCCATTTAGAGCAAACCATTCCCCAGATTTTAAACAAATACCGAAGACTCATCTACTGTATTGGTAAAGGCCCGGACTGCGTTACCCTATCTGTGGATGTAGCCCAGTGGTGTGGTTTAACCCTCCCACAACCCCCGAATCTCATTCCCGGTCATCTCGTATCTAATTTAGCTAAACTCAATCCCAATTTAGTCCAAGAATACTATTAAACAGCCGACTGTCCACTCTCAGCTATCAACGGTACACTAAGAAGAGTAACCCAAGAGAACCCGTACTATCCTAGAGGAGTCGATTCTCAAATCAACCGTTAATCTATTGGGCGATCGCACCACCGGATCTCACGCTATGAACAGTTCTCAATTCAAAACTATGGCTCAAACCCTCAAACGCAAAGGGATTACCCTGGGCGCTACCGTGGCCCTAAGTAGTTCCTTGCTGTTCACCTGGAGTCTCTTAAATCGTCCAGTACAGGCTCAGTCCAACAGCTTGAGTTATACCCAATTATTAGAAAAAATTGAAGCGGGAGAAGTCAACCACGTCGAAATTGACCCCACGAAAAACCGCGCTCAAGTGAAGCTAGAGGGAGCGGAGACCGAGCAAGAAGTGGTCATTTTTGAGCGCAACCCCGAATTGATTGAAGCCCTAAAAGCCAATAAAGTCAGCTTTGGGGAACAGGCCAGCGCGGATAATCGCATGGTGGTCAGTAGTGTGGCCAACCTGTTGTTAATCCTGTTGGTGGTGATTGGATTAATGATGATTATTAAGCGCTCTTCCCAGTCGGCGGGCAATGCCCTAAATTTTGGCAAATCGAAGGCCAAATTCCAGATGGAGGCCAAAACGGGAGTGCTGTTTAATGATGTGGCTGGAGTGGAAGAAGCCAAAGAAGAGTTGCAAGAGGTGGTGACCTTCTTGAAACAACCGGAGCGGTTTACGGCCATTGGAGCGAAAATTCCGAGGGGGGTGTTATTAGTGGGGCCTCCGGGAACCGGGAAAACCCTGATGGCCAAGGCGATCGCCGGTGAAGCAGGCGTTCCTTTCTTCAGCATCTCCGGTTCCGAGTTTGTGGAGATGTTCGTCGGTGTGGGCGCTTCGCGGGTTCGGGACTTGTTTAAGAAAGCCAAGGAAAATGCTCCCTGTTTAGTGTTTATCGATGAAATTGATGCCGTTGGCCGTCAACGGGGCGCAGGTATTGGTGGGGGGAATGATGAACGGGAACAAACCCTAAACCAATTGTTGACGGAAATGGACGGCTTTGAAGGCAACAGTGGCGTGATTGTAATTGCGGCAACCAACCGCCCGGATGTGTTGGATCAAGCCCTATTGCGTCCGGGTCGTTTTGACCGCCAGGTGATGGTGGATTTGCCGACCTATAAGGGCCGGTTGGGAATTCTAGAGGTTCATGCTCGCGATAAGAAAGTGGGGGCAGATGTATCTTTAGAGGCGATCGCCCAACGCACCCCTGGTTTTTCTGGTGCAGATTTGGCGAACCTACTCAATGAAGCTGCCATTCTCACCGCTAGACGGCGCAAGGAAGCCATAACTCCCGCAGAAATTAATGATGCGATCGATCGCATTACCATCGGCCTCACCCTCAACCCCCTCCTCGACAGCAAGAAAAAGCGCCTCATTGCCTACCATGAAACCGGCCATGCTCTCTTAATGACCCTGCTCAAAAACGCCGACCCCCTGAACAAAGTCACCATCATTCCCCGTTCCGGAGGCATTGGCGGCTTTGCCCAACAAGTCTTCAATGAAGATATCATCGACAGTGGACTCTACAGCCGCGCTTGGTTACTCAATCAAATTACTATCTTGCTCGGTGGACGAGCGGCTGAAGAAGAAGTATTTGGTTATGCCGAAGTCACCAAAGGAGCCAGTGGCGATATCGAAAGTGTGGCTAAACTCGCTAGGGAAATGGTTACCCGTTATGGCATGTCTGATTTAGGGCCTCTAGCCCTCGAAAGTGGCAATAGTGAGGTCTTTTTAGGCCGAGATTTAATGACTCGTTCCGAATATTCGGAAGAAGTTGCTACCCAAATCGATCGCCAAGTGCGAGAAATTGCCGTCCGTTGTCATGAACAAGCTCGGAAATTGCTGCGAGAATATCGCCCCCTGATGGATAAATTGGTGGATATTTTATTAGACCAAGAAACCATTGAGGGCGATCAATTCCGCAAAATGGTCACCGACTACCAGAAAAATCAACCCAGCTTACCGGTTGATTTGGTGAAAGCTGGGAGCGCTTAATAATACACAGATCGGGAGGCAAATTACAGGCTTCCCTTCTTAATCAATGCTTAATCAAAAACACTTCTGTCTTTTTCGACCTCTTGGAAGAGTTGACAACCCCTTAAATTCACCTTAGAATCCTTAAAACCCCTTTAGTTCTTTGATTCAAATACCACGTGCATTTCACTATGGAAAATGTTCAATTTGATATTCGGATTCCACAAGAATCTGAAAACTCGGTTATCCAAGAAGAGTTTGTTTGGTTAAAGAATAACGGAGAAGAACGGAAGATTAAACTGCACGATTATCCTCAAATCTACAGAATTCCCTTCCTTTATGAACACTTAATGGAGAAGTTACAGGCTCAATCCCATACCATTCTCTCTTCACTACTGGCCGAGCAAGTAACTCAAGCAGGAGGTTCTGTTGAAGATTTGGTGGTATTAGAAGTCGGCGCAGGTAGTGGGATGTTTGGTAAAGCTCTAGCTGATTTAGGGATTAAATCAATTACTGGAATTGACATTGTACCAGAAGCTTTAGATGCTGTGTCCCATACTTATCCAGGGGTTTATGAAAATTATTATATCGAAGACCTCAGCAACTTAAGCGAAACGACACACAAAGCCTTAAGTAATCGAGGGTTTAACTGTATTGTTTGTGGTTCTGCTCTTGGATTCAATCATATTCCGGCTTCAGCTTGGGCAACAGCTTATAATATGGTTGCTCCTCATAGCTGGATTGCCTTCAATGTGCAAAAAGAACGATGGGAAGATACAGGTGCAAACTCGTTTTCAGCATGGCATCCTTGGGTCGCTAAAGAAGCTATTTTTAAGATGGAAAAGACCCATGAATATCAGCACCGGTTTTACTTAGATGGACGATCTCTAATTTATGTAGCAATTATGGGTAGAAAAAAGAGTGATATCCTTGCAAACTAATTACTGAAGTGAGGTTTAAAATACATTTTTGCTATTCGTCTTGATTGGATTCTGCGTAACATTGAGGCTTGAAAGTAGAGTCAGGAGTGATTGATGAATCAATTTAAAGAAGGGGCGGTACTTAGCTCTTTACCATCATCGATACAGAAGATTATTGACAGGATTTACCAATATCGCTATCATCTTAAACCCGCTTTGGTGAAGGAAGTTGTTTTAAATGCTGGAGTCAGAACAGAAGAGTTGCTTCCCTGGGAGTGTTTTGTTCACCCTGCGGAAGATAGCTACGGTCGTCAATTGATGTTTAGCGATCGCTTTTTTGAAATTATGGTGATGTCCTGGCTACCCGGAGATGTTTCGGCTATTCATAATCATGGCTATACTCAATGGGGAGCAGTACAAGTTTTTGGTCAAGCAGAACACACTATTTTTTTTCTACAAGATGACTTGCTCACCACTTTATCTCGTGAAACCCTTAAATCCGGTGAAGTCGTTGCTGTAGGCAATAAACTCATTCATCAAATGGGTAATTGTTCTCAAGAAAAGTTTCTGAGTCTGCATGTTTATGGAGTAAATGATGCAGAATTTTCTCACGCAGCAATTACCGCAGATACCAGTATTTGGAACATCACTGAAGGCGTTATTGAGCAAACAAATGGAGGGGTGTTTTTTGGCTTACCTAAAGACAAAATTAGCAGCACTAAACCCGCCCCAAATGCTTCCTATTTTACTTTTCTTCGCAATACGGTTGAATATCTCTATCGGGTAAGAAAATGTCATCGTCTAGATTCCCCAATGAAAGAAGTAGAGCCTCGGTTAATTGGTGAGCTTTTTGATCTTAAATACTGGGATGATTTCAAAAAAGAATTGATGGAAAACATCGATGATAAAGGGCATACAACTGATACTAATGTTTGGAAAATCATCTGTAAAGAATTAACTTGTGCGGCTCACTTACAAAATGAAATTTTGCAGATTAATAAAGCTGAGGAAGATTCTTTCTTTACCTATGCCAGAGTCTATGATGAGGTGATTGGTAAACAATGTTTGAATAACTTTGTGGCTCGGTACATTGAGTTTTTTGTTGAAAAATATCAGCAAAATCTGGCTGATGCCGATCTAATTTCTATTGGCTGTGGCACGGGAATTATGGAAGAATTTATCCTGAAAACTTATGGAGTGAACCCACAACGACTCTTGGGTATGGATATATCCCCTGCCATGGTAAAACTTGCTTCTGAGAAGATTAGAGCAGAAGTAAGGGATATTTTGACGATGGATGTGGAAACTGACCGTTGGGATATTAGCATGGCAATCCTCAATGTGTTTCAATATCTGCCTCAAACAGATATGCAAAAGGCGATCGCGAAAACCGCCGAACTGACCAAAACAGGGGGGTATTTTATTGGCGACTTCATCACTCCCGATCACATCCGTTGGTATCCCAATGTCATCACTACCGAAAACGTGATTTCTCTACGTCAACCTACCCTACTGGAAAAAAATCATAATACTTTCCAGCAAAGCAAGATTATTAACGTCAGTAAACAGAGTGGTCAACTCCGTATTACTGACGAGGGAACCCATATCCGTTATCTACCTTCACTGTGGAAAGTTCGCCATATATTTCACCAGTATTTCCGCCAGGTAGATATCTTTGATGCGATTACCCTAGAACCCTTGGAACCAGAAGACGACACTTCACCCTCAACTCGGTATTTAGTGGTTGCTCAGAAAAGTTAGGCATACAGCCGTTTCATCTATTTATAGTTTTGTCTAAGCTGCCAAAAAAACATCCTAATTTTACAGGATTTAGTCCTCATTTGAAAAGATTGTCGATCCATGTTGGAGCAAAACGGGTTTTATTTTTTCCCACAACCACTCAGGCATGGTATGGTGAGTTTCATAGACTTGAGAACAACGATCCTGAATTGCGCTAAAGTACAAGTCTAATGACTCACCTTTGTCTTGCAGGGGTTGGATGATCTCAGATTCAAATAGCTCTATTGCTTGGCCTTTCACTCCTTGTTTATAAAGTTTATAGAAATAAAGCTGTGTTTCTTCTGGTAGACCCACGCATTCCCAAGCAATATAGCCATTGAGTCCTAATAGATCTGACCAAAGTGGTAAATTTTCTGGCATGTCTAAAAGATTATTGCCGAAAGCCTCAACTGTTTTATCTAGGTTACCAAAAGCTGCAAATCCAGAAAAAACATAGCAACATTTTTCACAACGGCAACACCAAGGTTTTTGGAAATTGCAGGAATTAGTGGCATAAGGTAAAGTCGGATCGAGTTGAAAAAGGAGATCAAAAATCTTTACATCGTGGATGGGTTTGGTCAAGCTAACTGAGTTAACACCATCAAAAATCCGCAACATTTGCTCTGTAATAGCCTTGTGATATGTCAAGCTTTTCGTCCACTGGTGGGAAACGTCTTCCCCAGATTCCGGTTCAACTAAATTTGGAGCATCTGCACTTTTTTCATGACCCAACGCTAATAAAGGAATACTATGAGCTACTTGAACAGGAATCATGGCAACAGTTGTTAACAGGGTTTCTCCTGCTTCAGTGCGAAACCGATTTTTACCAAAATAGTCTTTGGTTCTAGCAACGATGTTAGTTTGCTGCAAACGCCTCTGAACCCACCCATAATATTCGTCATTAAAATACACACCATGTCGATTACAATATTTGAGATGACTGGTGACTTGCTCAAAAAGATTTTCTTGGTCACTATTGTCTCCATAGATATCATGAAAGTAGGTGACAATATCGTACTCCACACCTGCTGATTCTAAGATTCGACTACATAACAAACTATCTTTGCCAGAACCACAACCTAGAATAACCTGTACTGGACTATTTTCTTTTGAAATAGACCACAGAGGATAAGTTGCTTTTTTCCCTAACTGTAAATCGTCTACTAGAAGTTTGGGAGTTTTGTAATCTAGTTTTCCTACTTGATAGCGATGTTGGCTCCAATGTCCACCCATGGCTACCTGAAGGAAGTCCAATAACTCTCGGTCAATATAAGAACTATAGGCTTGCAAATTAACTTTTTGAGGGAGTACAGCTCCAAATCTTAAAGAACATAATACAGCTAAAATGACAGCAAATCGTTTAGCTTCTTGCTCGGATTTGAAAGGAGAATGGCCAAAATCAACGGTATTGTATCTGATAGAACAGCTATTCGGTTCTCCATCAATGAGATAGGTGAATTTGAGCTGATTGTTGTTTACAGATACCTGATCTAAACAAACCTCAGTGACTAAAAAATCATCGAATTCATGGCACTCAAGCCGTCTTTTTTCTTGAACTATCATTATTTCCCTATTTGGTTACCAATTTTGTCCGAAATGATTTTACCATTTTTTGCTGATTCTTGAAAATAGGTTAAACTCGGTAGATTAATATTTAACAAGTTTAGCAGATTTGAGTGAAATTTATGCAATTTCATGTTTGGGGAGTTGTGAATGTGATCCTATTCCTTTTTACTGGGTATGGATTGTTTCATCAATTCAAAATTCTGCGCGATCTCCGCCTCATTATACTCAGAGGAAGTCGCCACCCAAATCGATCGCCAAGTGCGAGAAATTGCCGTCCGTTGCCATGAACAAGCTCGCAAGCTGTTGCGGGAAAATCGCCCCTTAATGGATAAACTCGTGGAGCTTTTATTAGACCAGGAAACCATCGAGGGCGATCAATTCCGCAAAATGGTCACCGACTACCAGAACAGTCAACCCAGCTCACCCGTTGATTTGGTGAAAGCGGGTAGCGCTTAGAGCGGTAATGGGTAATGGGTAATGGGTAATAGAAACCCGGTTTCTGTCTTCCCCATTCCCTATTCTCTATTCCCTAATTCCCTGTTTCTTGACCGATAAAAGCAAGCTATGACCGGTCTTTTCGTGAACATACCACAGAAGTTTGAGCGTCGTTAGATCGAAATAGGCAGCATTAGCGTAGGGTGGGTTAGGCGGCTAAAACCTAGACTCTGACAGCAATCTATCAATCCGCCGTAACCCACCATTTTAGGGTTGTCACGGCACTACTGGACTGTTTCAGCTAATTTGATGCATTAGATTTTGTTTGTAGTGATTGCTCAAGCCATCTCCAGCTAGGCTTTTAAGCACTCTTCGTGCTTACTACAAACAAAGCCCTATTTTAGTCGAAACAGTCCACTATGATGAAACTGGGTTTTTATGAAACGAAGGACGCTTCTGAATCAGAAACGTCCTTCCGGGGTTATTAAAGTACAAAGGGTTTATCCCTTTCAAATCTAGCTCATGGATGAACCACTGCGGTCATAAGCTTCACTAACTCCGCCAACGGGTTTTCCTTGAATGTTGTTCCAGTAGTCGCCAGTTTTGTCTAGTCCTACTTCAGCAGCAGAGCGGTTAAGCATGGACTGTTGACGATTTTTTACGAGGTGATGATGGCGGTGCATTAAAGCGCGGGCTTGATCGTTAGTAGATAACATAATTGTTTCTCCAGTTGTTTAATTAAGTGTTTTTTTCCTTACAGTTTTAACTATAGCAAATATTTTTGTAGTGACCGCTACAGAATGGCGGATTTTAACAAAAATTAATAATTGCACTCAGGAAACAGAGACTGTTCAGGGAGGCAAAAACCACGGTATGCTAACCCCATCTGAGTGAAACGAAACGGAGCCAAGGAAAAGCGTGTCTATCGAGGAGAAGCAAATTAAAGTCGGTTCCCTAGAGTGGTTTTATCGAGAAGCGCAACCGATGCAAGCAACCGAGAAACCCCCGGTTCTATTGCTTCATGGGTTACTCTCCCAAAGCTATAGTTGGCGGGAGGTTATGCCGTCTTTAGCGGAACAAGGATTTTGGGCGATCGCCCCGGACTGGATCGGTGCGGGACAATCAGGACAACCGGAAAAACGGGACTTTGCCTATACTCCAGAAGCGTTTGCTAAAGCTTTAGGTGACCTCATCGATAGTCTAGAATTAGAGCAAGTGTCCCTGGTGCTGCAAGGCTACACCAGTGTTCCCGGACTCCTCTACGCTCTGGAAAATGGCGATCGCATCCATCGCCTCAGCCTAATTAACATCCCCCTGAGCGCCAACGCCAAACTCCCCTGGAAAATCCAGCAATTTACCCTACCCCTAGCCGGGGAAATGATGACCCAAGATCCCCTGATTGTCGATCGCACCCTGGAAGGAGGATCGCCCTATCAAGTCGATGACAAAGACCTTAATGTTTATCGTCGTCCCTTCCTGGAAACTTCGGCCGCTGGACGCGCTCTACTGGCAACCTTGCGAAATCTGAACCTAAAATCGAGTTTAGCCACAATTAGCAGCACCCTCCCCCAATGGTCAAAACCCCTGCAAGTCATTTGGGGAGAAAACGATCCCTGGTTATTACAGTCGAGCGCAAAAGAGGCAATTTCTAAGGTCTCCCAAGCCGAATTTATTGCCTTAGAAGAAGTGGGTCATTATGCCCAAGAAGACTGGCCGGAAAAAGTCTGCGAGGCTCTGATTCCCTTTCTAAGACGACAAAGTGTATAGATTACTACTTTATATTCGTTTAGTGATTATGGCCACTCAGAACATGACTCAAGAACAAATCAAATCTATGATTCTACAATTACCGGTAGAAGAAATTAATCAACTGATTGAGGAAATTAGAGAAGCTCTGGAAGCTAAAGAATTCATGCAACTGGCTGAAACCGGTTTCCCAGAATGGAACGATCCAGAGGAAGAGATTTATGAATCCTAAAATTCATGAAATCTGGTTAGTGGCTTTTCCTTTTAGTAATCTCGCTAGTTATAAGCTCAGACCGGCATTAGTCGTTGCTATTCACCGGCAAGAAGCTATTATTTTAGGAATCTTCTCAAAAACGCCTGATGGTGACTTACCAGAAACGTGGGTATTAGTTTCTGACGAAGATAAAAGCTTTGATCCAACTGGACTCAAGAAGACTTCATTAATTAGATCCGATAAAATCGCCACAGTAAATGAAGCTGTTTTTCAAAGAAAGTTAGGTAGCTTATCACCAGAATTAATTGAACAGGTTAATGCAGCTTTAATAAAGTCACTTAATTTATGATGGCATAACTCCCCAAGTATTATTATGATATCATGTCTGGTTAATCAACCCTAATTAAGTCATTGCGAATATAGTAAACCTAAATTGAGTTATGTAATAGCTGCCCCTCATCCCCCTACCCCCTTCTCCCGCAGGAGAAGGGGGAAAAAGTCAAGAATCCGTTGGGAGAGGGATTTTCCTGCGGACATGAAAGGGAGAGGGCATTCCCGTTGTACAACTCATTTAGACTAGCTATAGAGTGAAGCGGAATGAAGCAATCTCTACAATATCCAAATCTCAGGGATTGCTTCTCTGCGATCGCAATGACAACTGTTTAGCTGGATTTGATATGATATCAAGTCCGGTTAATTTGTTAAGAAGCGGGCAAGATGCCCGCACTCCTCGAATTCTTTGATATGACTGGAGTGGGAGCGTCTCGCTCCCTGGATTTTTAATTAGGGTATTTAAGCGAACTTGATATGACGCAAATTTTGATTATTGGAGCGGGTGTAATTGGGGCAACGATCGCCTACGAACTCTCCTCTGTTGCAGAAGTTGAAATTACCGTCATCGATCGCACCCCTGGAGTGCAAGGCTGTACTAGCTCCGCCTTGGGAGTGCTGATGGGATGCATTAGCCAGAAAACTAAGGGTAGAGCCTGGCAAATGCGACAGACCAGTATTCGCCGCTATGATACCTTAATCCCCGAACTAGAAGCCCTCTGTGAGCGGGAAATTCCCTATAACCGCCAAGGGATTTTGATGCTCTGTAGCGATGAAAAACAGTGGCAGCAAAAACAGAAATTAGCCGAAACTCGCCAAAAACAAGGATGGGATCTGCAATTATGGAGTCGAGAAACCCTACAAGAACGGTGTCCCCATTTGGCGGTTGAGGGGTGTCTGGGAGCGGTGTATTCTCCCCAAGATCGCCAGGTTCATCCCCAAATTTTAACCGAATGTTTGATTCAGGCGGCTCAAATGCGGGGGGTGCAGTTTGAGTTTGGGGAAGAAGTGGTGAACCTGGTGGCGGAGGATGGGAGGTATCGGGTACAAACTGCATCTCAGCAATGGCAAGGCGATCGCGTGATTATTGCTGCGGGTTTGGGCAGTCCATTTCTCGCCCAATATTTGCAGAGTCCTCTAGATATTCGCGCGGTTTTGGGCCAGGCGATCGCCTATGAAGGGGCAATTTTAGGCGATCCGAAGTTTCAACCCGTGATTACCTCTGGTGATGTGCATCTCGTTCCGTTAGAAGCAGGTCGCTATTGGGTGGGCGCTACCGTAGAATTTCCCGACGAAGAAGGTGAGGTGATGGCAGATGAGCAGTTGCTTAAGGGGGTGATGGAAGCGGCGATCGCCTTTTGTCCCAGTCTCCAACATTTAAATATTACCCAGCAATGGTCAGGTTTACGCCCCCGTCCCCACAACCAACCCGCTCCCATTCTTCGTCAACTTCCCGGTTACGAGCAAGTCTGGTTAGCCACCGGCCATTATCGTAATGGAGTCTTACTCGCTCCAGCAACGGCCCAGATTCTCAGGGAGAATATGGAATTAACTTGATATTACTTATCCTGATTATCATTAATGTCTGTATTGTTCAAACCCTGAATTAACCTCAGAAAAAAGCGAGCTGCTTTTAGAATATCAAGTAATGTTTGACGATCGGACTTCATAGATAATCTCTGCATTTCCTAAAATTTCTTCACGTCGCAGCCAATTTTCGCTACGCTCTATCGCCCTTTTACTCACAAAATCCACCGGTCTGCACACTAATTTCTCTAGTTCCTGCTGCATCTCCAATAGTTTAAATAGTCCCCAATGAGCATCTGGAGAGAGGGTGAATAAGAAATCGATATCGCTGTTGGAGTTAAAATCATCGCGCAAGATAGAACCAAAGACTGATAATTCAACAATTTGCCAACGCTGACAAAAATCAGCGATCGCCTCTAACGAGATCTCAAGATTAGACTGCCACCTCATGACACCTCCAGCCTAACTCTACTTACCTAGATATCTCTCTCAATTTTGCCATATCTTGGTAGCCTGATATCGCGCTATACTGAACACAGCAGTCAATTTCCTATGGCTACTGACGTGACGACTCTATTGCAATTAACCACAGAAATCCCGTTAAATACTTGGCTCTCTGCTCCCTGGGAAGAGTTCGTGAAACAGGCTGATGCTCCAGAATCAGATCAGCTCAAAGGCTATTACTATCAGGGAAGAATGAGATTTGAACCCATGTCTACTGGCTCCGATCATTCTAAAGACCATACCACAATTATTCTTAGCGTTGGCTTATTTGCGACTCTTCAAGGTATCCCAATTAATGGCCATGATAATTGTTCCTATCGCCGATCGGGAGTGTCTGAATTTCAGCCAGATGCGTCCTATTACATTGGGGAAAATGCGGATGCGATTCCTTGGGGAACGAGGGTGATTGATGTAGAGGTGTATCCTTTGCCGAGTTTAGCGATCGAAATCTCGGATACCTCTCTAGGGGATGATTTGGGCGCGAAACGATTGCAATATGAGGAGTTAGGAATTCCCGAATATTGGATTGTGAATGTGCAAGAGCAGGAAATTATCGCTTTTGCGATCGCCCCCGATCACAGTTCCAGACGCATCCGCGAGTCGCAAGTATTACCGGGATTGCGCTTAGAAATTTTAGAGCAAGCCTTAGCGCGATCGCGTCAAGAAAATCAGTCAGCGACTACCGCTTGGTTAATGGAACAGTTCCGAGCTTAAACCCCCGTATGTAGCGAAAAAGATTACCATCACGAAGACTTGTGAGCCTCCAGTAATTGCATCATTCCCGACTCATCAAACTCAGCAGCTAATTCTAGGAGGCGATCGCAAAATTCTTGATATTGGGTTTCCTGCTCTTTTAACTGCTGTGCTTGGACTTCTACACTCTCGATATCGCCAATTTTTACCGCATCATACAAAGGTTTTAGCTCCCTTTCATGGGGGAAAAGCATCTGAGACTGAGAGAGTTCTGATGTAACATTCTTTTCTTCTTCCTCGTAAATCCATTGCAAGTTTAAGTATTTTTGCAGACAAGCCAAGAATTTCTCGATATCTAACGGTTTATCGATAAACTCATTGCATCCAGCCGCGATCGCCAAACTTTGATCGGCCAAGGATACACTTGCACTAGCGGCTAAAATAGGTAACTTTTGAGAATAAGATTCCCGAATGTTTCGCGCCAACTCATACCCATCCATTTCTGGCATCATAATATCCGTAACCACAAAATCGGGTTCAAATTCCATCAATTTCTTCAGTCCTTCACTTCCATTCTCTGCTTCTGCCATGACAAACCCTAATGGATGTAACACTTCAATCACAACAGTACGGTTGATCGGGCGATCGTCAACAACCAGAATTTTTTGCCGTTTTCCACTATAGCCAACAATCTTTCCTTGTTTTGATACAGTTGCCCGGCTCACCCATTCCTCAGACAGAGGAAGATCGACTTCAAACCAAAAAGTGCTTCCTTTTCCTAAAGTGCTTTGCACTTCAATTTTACTCCCCATCATCGCCACAATTTGACTAGAAATAGTTAACCCTAGACCCGTCCCTTCTGACTGTTTAGATCGAGAACCCACTTGTTCAAAGGGCAGAAATATTTTTTCGACTTGTTCAGGAGTCATTCCTACTCCTGTATCTTGGATTGTGAAGCAAACTCTTACAGTAGACTGGAGTGAAGTTTTACTCTCATTTTTCACTGATTTCTGTCCTGAATCCTGAACCGTAGTAACGGTAAAGATCACTTGACCCTGCTCAGTAAACTTAATCGCATTTCCCAACAAGTTTAGTAACACTTGTCGCAGACGTTTTTCATCGGCTTTTACTCCCTTTGGTAAATGATCGGAAGGTTGAAAATTCAGGGTAACACCTTTATTTTCTGCCCGTACTCGCGCTATTTCTGCCACCCCCAGTAAAAAAGATTGAAAATGAAAATCTTTGGGCGCAAGTTCCATTTTTTTAGCTTCAATTTTAGCCAAATCGAGAATATCATTAATCAACGTCAGTAAGTGGGAACCCGCTTGTTCAATCACTTCTACACCCTTGCGATATTGATTTAAGTCTGTCGCACGGTGCATAATTTGTGCATAGCCTAAAATACCATTCAAAGGGGTGCGTAATTCATGGCTCATATTCGCGAGAAATTCACTTTTCGCTTGGTTGGCACTATCAGCCGCTTCTTTAGATTTTTCCAGTTCAGACGTGCGTTCAGCCACTTTTTGTTCTAAGTGAGTAAAGGCGGATTTCAGTTGAGTGGCCATGCGATTAAAAACATTGGCCAGAGTATTTAACTCAGCAATCTTACCCTCAACAACTCGTCCTTCTAAATCTCCCTGAGCGATGGCTTCTGAGGACTCAATTAAGGAAACAAGGGGACGGGAAATCCAAGATGAGGTATAAAGCCCTAAGCAAATGGCTAAACCTAAAGCAATTAAACAAATCAAAATAGTGCTACGAGTGTTAGCGTTAATTTGCTCCATAAAATCTGATTCAGGAACCACCACCACAATCAGCCAATCTAAGTTACGACCATCAGAAAAAGGCAAGACTTGTACAAACTGCCGTTCATTATCGATAGAAAAAGTGAGTTGTTGGCTCTGATTAATTAGAGTTAATTCTCCAAATTCTTCTTCTAGATAGCGAGCGGCAGCCTGGATCAGAGGATCGTCAACTTCTATGGCTTGTAGTCGAGTCGCTTTCTGGTCTTCGGTAATCTTAAATGGCTCTACATCTACGGAACTGGCGACCAATTCTCCAGAGCGTTCAACAATAAACGTTTTTCCAGATTGACCGACGTTTAGACTGTTCAGAAAGTCATTGATTTGTGCTAAACTAAAGTTTACAGTAAAAACTCCAAGAAGGGTATCTGTTTCACTATATAAAGCATGACTCGCATTAATGGCCAAGACAGATTGGGCATACAATGTATGAATTGCACTCCAAGCTGCATCCCCTTCTTCGATGGGAGCGCGATACCAAGGACGGCGACGTGGGTCGTAATCAGGAAAAACATTTAAAATCTCTCCTCTCTCTCCTGTACTATCGGCTGCATAAATATGTAAATCACCTGGAGCTTGGGTTAACCAACTAATGCGAAATGAACCATCTGTTGTTGTTCTATCAACAGAAGTATATTGTCCTCGTTCACTGCCAAAAGAAATGTAATTAAGCGATTTAAATGATTCGAGTTGCTGACGGAAATATACTCTCAAGTCATCTTGGTCATCTACATTTAACTTGCCGAGTTTGACCATATCTTCGTTGATGTGGTTAATCGTATGGGGCAGTTCCATGTAACTTGTCAGGTTTTCTTCAATTCGAGCTGTAATTTCCTGACGCAACTGAGCTGTAACATCGTTAACTGATTTTTGACCATTTCGTAAGGAAAGCCATCCGGTTAATCCCACTACGGCAAAGATTTGCAATACAAAGGGAACAATAAGGACAAGTCTTAGGGAAAGAGAGCGGGGAAAGTTAGAACGGTTCATAGATTTTTCTCTAGTTGGAGTTAGCCAGTCATCCCTTGAGGGATGAATTACTGATTTTTATCCAACTGTATTCAAACATGAATCTTGATAAATTTATGTTAGCTAGAACACTCTCATCAATTTTTTAGGCGATTATTTTTGGGTATGTTGTTCTGAGTCCAATCAGTTAATTTAAAGTTGGGATTTTTTGTTGCCGAAAAAATGTTGAGTGTCTGCTCGATCAAATTTTCACGTAATTATCCCCAGAAATGCAACAGTTTCAAGCTTAAATTCAAGCATAAATTTATAGTCCTAAGTCTGAGTTTTCCGGTGCGGGTGGTTCTGATGGAGAAGCTTCTGGTGCTGTCATCTCTGGGTTCATCACTTGTGCTAACAGAGCTTCATCAATTTGGGCTTTCAGTTGGGTATCTGTTGCTAAATTGCGGGTAATGTCATTAAAGCGCGTCGGGGTAAAACCATATTGTGCATTAATGGCTTTGGCTTCAGTACAAAAATTAACGACGACTTCTATTACTTCTGAAGATAAACCCGCCATACTCTGGGGATCGTTGCAAATAATAATCGGCGCTACACCACTATCAACTAAGGTTTGTGCCCGTCCGAGAGCGACTTGGCGAATGGGTTCAATTTCTAGGATTACTCTGGCATAATTTTGCACTTCTTCCGGAGTTAGGGTTACGGGATCGACAGGAGCAGCAGAGGAGTTGCTCTCCTGTGGAGAAGATCCACAAGCGCTAAAAGAGATCGCTAAAGCGGCGATCGCCCCCCAATGCCAGATTCTTTGTTTTACATTCATCATCTGTAACTTGCCCTCAATCTTCAGCAACTAGGCCAACAAATCCACCAAAACTTGGCGCACCCGCTCCAACTCTTCGGGAATAATTTGATGGGCCATATCGAACTCTTCATAGGTTACCGCAATTCCTTTATTTTGTAACTCCTCACGGGCATTTTGTCCTTTAGCGAGGGGAACCACCGGATCGAAACGACCATGAAAGATAAACACCGGAGGCTGATGGGAAAATTCCACTTCTGCATGTAAATAACCACTCATACAAATTAACCCCGCCAACGGTAAAGAAAACCCCACATTAAGCGTCATGCCTCCCCCTTGGGAAAATCCGGCTAAAACCGTTTTTTCTAACGGCACTCCCGTTTCTGCTGATAAGCTTTCTAAAAATTGTTTGAGCTGCTGATAGGAGGCTTGTAATTGCTGAGGGTTAGGAAAGTTCAAATCGTACCACATTAAGCCCCCCGGAACTTGGGGATGGGGAAAGGGCGCATTAGGAAAGATAAACTGATAGTCGGGTAAATTGAGTGCTTCGGCTAGGGGGTATAAATCTGGGGCATTTGCGCCCCAACCATGGAGGAAAATCACTAACCCCTGGGGAGGTTGGCTAGAGGAGGGAAATTGTAGAGAATTGAGGGACATAACTATGGAATAGTGTTGGTCATTAATTGATGCATCGCCAAGATCTTGCCCTCTCCCTATATCCCTCTCCCACGGGAGAGGGACTTCTCTCCCCTTCTCCTGCGGGAGAAGGGGCTGGGGGATGAGGGGCAATCGTTATATACAGCAGTTTTCGCTGTTATGTGGGACATCTTGATCCCCCTAAATCCCCCTTAAAAAGGGGGACTTTCCTATTCCCCCCTTTTTAAGGGGGGCAAGGGGGGATCTTTTCCTACTGTCCACCGATACAGCGCAAAGCGCTGTAACTCATTTAGGTTGGCTATAGAGATTAGTTTAAATCGTTTGGGTTTAATATCATATCATCCTGGATTACCTCTTGAATGCGATCGCTCTCTCCTCGCAATAATAAGCAATCATCGGCTTCTAACTGCATGGCTGCATCGACTGGATTATACAGTTTTCCATGGCGACGGACGGCTTGAATCACGACCTGATATTTTTGCCAAATTCCACGGGGAGTTAGTTGAATCAGATCGGAAGTCGGGGAAAGGGTTAACCAATGACTGATCCCCTCTACGATGGCACTGCGTCCCTCAACTAAATCGCGAAAGGCAGAGATTTCTTCCGGTTTACCCACGACTAATAATTGATCCCCCGATCGCAAGGTCATTCGATTTTTAGGATAATAGACCAGATCATCCCCTTGCTGAATGGCCATCACCGTAACTCCGGTAAGATGACGGATATCGGTTCCGCTTAAGGTCATCCAATCTAAAGAAGAAGTTTCCGAAAGTTTCACCCATTCATGATGTAGAGATTCTGTGGCATCATTGAGCCATTTCTGTTGTAGTCCCATCAAATTTTCTGGGAGGACACTGCGATAATGATCCCGGTGGATGGCTTGAATCACCGATTGAATTGCCCATTGAGATTCGCCTAATGTGGAGAGTAAATGAGCGCCCATTTCTAGGGCGGCTTCAAATTCCGGTTGTACCACTTCTTGGGCCCCTAATTGGGTGAGAACATCAATTTCACTATTATTATGCGATCGGGCGACTACATCCAATTCTGGGGCAAATTCGAGGGCAAGTTTGAGCAGGAGCCGGGTACTTGCTGGATCGGGAAGAGTAATTGCTAGGGCTTTGGCAGCTCCTAAATGGGCTTTTTCTAGGACTAATTCTGAGTCGGCATCGCCAAAAATATAGGGAATACTTTGATGTCTGAGCCGTTGAATGGCAGCTTCACTATTGTCAATAACTAAGAGGGGATAGCCTTGATTGTGCAAAA
Source organism: Roseofilum capinflatum BLCC-M114 (assembly GCF_030068505.1). Taxonomy (NCBI): domain Bacteria; kingdom Bacillati; phylum Cyanobacteriota; class Cyanophyceae; order Desertifilales; family Desertifilaceae; genus Roseofilum; species Roseofilum capinflatum. The sequence continues at coordinate 23,880 of NZ_JAQOSO010000031.1, read as the reverse complement.
TTCTAATAATGGCTTGCCCGATGCGCCCGTATCCGGCAATGACGACATGATTTTTTAGGGTTTCGGGTATGGAGAGGCCTTTGATTTCTTGTTGACGCAGGAGCTGATTGAGTCCAGGAATTTGATTGATCCATTCGGCGAACCGGGGAGCAAAGCGAATGCTAATGGGGGTGATAATTAGGGTGATGGCAGTTGTGCCGAGGATGAGTAGATATTGTTCGTTGGTTAACAAACCCAGCTCAAAGCCTTCTAGGGCGAGGACAAAGGAAAATTCACCGATTTGGTTTAAGCCAAAGGCGGCGATCGCGGCAGTCTTAAAAGAGTAGCCAAATTTGAGGACGATGGGGAAAATAATCAGGGCTTTGCCAAACATCACCATCATCACTAATCCGAGAATAATGCCGAAGTTATCGAGCAAAATTTGCGGATCGATTAACATGCCGATGGAGGCAAAGAAGAGGCTGGCAAAGGTATCGCGCAGGGGGAGGACTTTGGCTAGGGCTTGATCGGCGTACTCAATTTCGGCAATCATTAAACCGGCGACAAAGGCTCCCATTTCAATGGATAATCCCAAATGGGCAGTCACCAGGGCAACGCCTAAGCAAAGGGCAATGGTAGTGAGGAGGAAGAGTTCGCTGCTTTCGGTGCGGGCGATGTTTTTGATCAGGGAAGGAACAACCCATCTTCCGAGGGCGATCGCCAATCCCAAAAAGATGCTAACTTTCAGTAAGGCGGCTCCTAATGTGGGCCAAAGGTTTTCGGGCGCATCGAGAGCCGGTAAAATCGCTAACATTAATCCCAAGGCTAAATCCTGGGCAATTAAAATCGCTAACATCACCTGTCCATGAAGGGTGTTGACCTCTCCGCGCTCGGTGAGAGTCTTCAGTACCACGGCGGTAGATGAGAGCGATAAAATCGAACCCAAGAAGATTCCTTGCGTCCAACCACTGACCCAACCGAGGAGGGTGGAGGCGATCGCCACCAAACTTAAAGTTAAGCCAATTTGTAATAAACTGCCTTGAATGGCAATTTCTTTCACCCGTTTTAATTCTGCCAGGGAAAACTCTACCCCCAAAGCAAACAATAAAAAGGCAACCCCAATCTCCGCCAAAGGTTTAATTTGTTCCGCTTCCGTCAGCAGTTTTAAGCCAAAAGGCCCCACTACAAACCCACTAACCAGATATCCTAAAAGTACCGGTTGGCGCAGGCGAGTCGCTGCATATCCTCCCAGGGCAGAAGCACCCAAAACGAGAGTTAAATCGAGGATAAAATGATGATCGGCTGCCATATTATCTGTCAATATTGGGGATAGATGCGTTTATAGAGACTGAGAATTTAGTAAATAAAAATAGCTCCCGTACTTTGAATATCAATGGCCTGACCAATGCCATCGCCCACCCGATCCGGTTTATCCGTGCGAAGAATTTCAAACGTGATAGATGAACTGGAATTTATGGTAATATTGTATTCAAAATTAATCTCTTCATTTCCTCCATCTAGAGGCATATACCCAATCCTAATATTCGCCTCTGGATCAGCAAGAGTTAAGCTGGTTGTTTCGCCTCTACCCAAGGAATCTGGCACTTTCATGGGTGAGTCAACTGTTAGATCATAGTCTAGATCTAAGCCAGTGCGGTTAACTAACTCAACCGTCATCGGAAATTGGGGATTGTCAACACGGGCGATCGGTTGCCAAAATCCTTCCTGATAGGTACTTGCAGGAGGCGTTTGACTTACCGCAGCCATCCCCATCGAGAAAAAGAAGGATAACCCTAAAACGACTTGAATTCCTGTTTTGATCATGGTTAAACCACTGTAAGACACTGCTCTACAGTTTATCATTTTTAGGCAAGTCCGATCCATTTTTTTGATTTTTCTCTTCAGCGTCTATCGGCTTATCCTTATCTTCTGAAGGAAGAGATTTAAGGGAGACAGGGCTAGGGACAGTCCTGGTTTTATTCGCCTGAAATTGAACTAATAGCTCTAAATCCTTCAGGGCTTTTTCTGCTTTTTCCACTTTGTCCACAAGAGAAGTTGCCACTTGACTTCCGGTTTGGGCAAATTCGGTAAACTCCTGAATTCTTTGACGAAAGCGATTAGCCACCCGTTTCATTTGTTGCCCTGCTTCAAAGGTTTGAGTCACCAGTTGGCTAATTTCTGAGCTGACACTACTAAATCCTCTCATTTCTGAACTCATTTGATTGGCAATGATCGCCAGTTGCACCGCTAGATGACGCACCTGTTGACTCACTCTTTCAATCAGTTTTGAGGTTTCATCAATCGTTTGCAGTTCTTCTTCTAACAAATCCCCTGTTTTGACAATTTTATCCGTTTGATTACAAATAACACTGACTCCGGAAGATGTGGCACGAAACGCCCGTTTACCAGATTGAGACAAAATTTTTCCAATTTGAATAAATCGATGATTCAAATCCGCAACTTCTTCATTCTTGCGAACTAATTCCTGTTGCTGTACTTCTAACAGTTGATTTCGTTCATGGATGACGGCTAGTTGATCTTCAAGCAGTCGGGAGTAAGCTTCGACCTTTTGATGTTCTCGTTCTAGTTTAAGGGTGTTTCTTTGGGCTTCATTTTGTTTATTTTCAATTTCTTGATTTAAATCAGAGAGAATTTGAGATTGTGCAAGGATTAGAGTTTGAAATTCTAATAAAAAGTAAGCCGATATGCCGGGAACACTGGGTTCTTGAAAGACTACAACTATCGGTTCATAAATCACGTTTGGATCGCGAGATAAGACGATATTGACGGCTGTGCCAATTTTTTCAGTATAGGAAAGTTGCAAACACTTTCCTTTGGTTTTCATATTGTTTAAGAAGTATTGAATAGGAGTTTTTAGAACTTTCTGTGTACCGTAGCTTTCACTTAAGTGTTCATAAAATAAACGCCGAGAAATCATTCCCAACAGGCGACCCGGCGTGGCGATAATTACCCCTGCTAGGTCGGGCCGTTGATCGAATTGAGTTAAGACAACTTGGGTTAAGGTTGTCGGGCTGACTTGAAAATCTTGGAGATTTAAGTCAAGTAAGCAGGAATCGAGGGTGAGTTGAGCAGAATGGCTCATGGGTCAAGGGGGATGGAGAGTGCAGCACTAACCATAGTTGGAGTATAGATAAAGAGAACAATACCATTGGGGTTGTGTTTAATATACTCGTCATTTTGGGTTTCTGGTAGGGGTGGATGGGCAGGATTAGGCCACAGAACAACCATAAGATGACCAATTGATGGCTTGTTGAAAATGGGGATGTTGGAGTAAGTCGGTGGCGGATGGGGGGATCAGGGGTCGAGAAAAGAGATAACCTTGTCCGTATTCACAGCCAAGCTGTTGCAGTTTGGAGCATTGAGCTGGGGTTTCGATGCCTTCACAGACGAGTTGCGCCCCCAGATTATGGGCTAGGGTGATGATGGTTTGGGCGATCGCCTCTTTACTGCCATCGGTTTCAATCCCATCGACAAATTCCCGGTCAATTTTAATCTGATCTAGGGGGAGTTGGTGCAAGCGACTGAGGGAGGAGTACCCTGTGCCAAAATCATCGATGGACAGTTGCACGCCTAATGCTTTGAGTTGATGCAAGATGGACGCATCGACTTGGGAGGTTTCCAAAAAGCTGGTTTCGGTAATCTCTAAATTTAAGCAATCACCGGGAATTTGGTGCGATCGCAATAATTGCTCAATTTGCTCCACCAAATTCACCTGTTTGAGCTGCAATAAGGACAGATTCACATTCAACACAATATTCAAACCTTGGGGGATCTCAGCTCGCCATTGCTGCAATTGACGGCAACTTTGCTCGAGTACCCACCAGCCCAAGGTGCTAATCAAGCCAATTTCCTCCGCAACGGGAATAAATTCTCCCGGTGAAATCCATCCTTTCTTAGAATGCTGCCATCTCAATAAGACCTCAAAACCCTTTAATCCCCCCGTCCTTAAACACACCACCGGCTGATAGCATAGGGACAATTCTTCTAATTCTAGGGCACGAGTTAGATCGTGTTCTAGCTGCAACCGAGCTAAAGCACGCGGATGCATGAGTTTTTCAAAGCAGACAAACCGCCCTCCCCCTTGGGCTTTCGCCTGATACATCGCCAAATCTGCATCTCGTAACAGTTCTTCTGGGGAATGATAATCCTGATGACCAAACGTAATCCCAATACTTGCGCCCAAGGAAAACTCATAATCTCCCATCCGGAAGGGAGTCCGCATGAGGGAAACTAACCGTTCTGCACTGGCGATCGCCTCTTGAGGATCGTCCATAGCTGTTAATAATACCGCAAATTCATCCCCCCCAAATCTGGCTAATGTATCTTTAGGAATATCCCGATCTAAGTTACAGTACGGCCCTGCATGAATCCCACTTAGGGAAGTTTGTAATCTCTGAGCCACCTGTTTTAATAAATCATCTCCCACCAAATGTCCCAAACTATCATTAATAATCTTAAACCGGTCTAAGTCAATAAATAAAATGGCATATAATCCTGTTTTTTCCCTTTGATATCTATGGATAACTTGAGCCAAATGATCGATAAACCAAGTGCGATTTTTCAAACCTGTGAGTTTATCATGGTAAGCATCATAGTGCAGTTGTTCTTCTGCCTGACGACGGGCTGTAATATCTTCTACTGTTCCCTCATAATAGACAACATTACCTTCCTCATCTACAACCGCTCTTTGAGTCTCTGAAATCCAAATAACTTCACCATCTTGTCGATACACTTCAGACTCGAAATCATACACAATTCCTTGTTCTTGCGTCAATTTCTTCAGATGTTGACGACGATTTGGGTCAACATACAGTTGCCGATCGATATCGGTCAAAGACTCAATTAAGGACTCTGGGCTATCATATCCATACAAATGGGCTAAAAATCGATTGGCACTTAAATAACGGCCATCTGGGGTACTTTGAAAAATACCTTGACTAATGTTTTCAAATATGCTTCGATATTTTAATTCCCTCTCTCGCAGAGCAGATTCTGCCTCTTGGCGTTTGAGTTCCTGGTGATGGGCACTAATAAAGCGAGAAATGTCCTTAGCCATTAACTCAATCATCTCACGATCGGCTTCAGTAAACGGTTGTTCGCGGACTTCTGAAGATAGGAAGCTGAGGACACCATAGATTTTATCTTCTACAATAATTGGAGTACCTAAGTAAGATTCTAGATTTAAGTTCTTATAGGGAGGACATTGTTTCAGTTGAGGATATTCTTGAATATGCCCAAAACCAATGGTTTTATGGTGATAAATGGTTTCCGAACAATCTGAGCAGTATTGATCCGATAAATTAAAACAAGTTCCTGGTTTTAACTGGGGAAAATTACTTTCTACAAATTCTAAGCAAATAATCTGCTGATTGACATTGGCAATAAATCCCGTAGTCAGTCCAAACAGTTGGCATCCGGCTTGTAAGTAGGCGGAAAATAGTTCCTCAAAATCATGATAATTACCGGTACTCAAGCGGTGGAGATAGGTCAGCCGGGTACTAAATTCAGAAAGTTTTTCCGCTTGCTGGTAACGTTCGGTTAAATCTAAATCAACACAATAGAATTCAGGCTCTGCTTGGGCATTGTAAAGTAGAACATGGCTGCAAAAAACGGCGATCGCCTCCTGGTTTTGATTTCTGGCGATTAATTCCCCTGGAGCCATGGGAGTTCCTTGGGTAATCCAGTTCTGACACCCTTGGCGTAGTTGGTTCGTTAGTTCGGGGGACAGAATTAGGTCGCCTAGGTTCTTGCCGATCGCCTCTTCCGCCTTGTATCCGTATAAATCCTCACTAGCTTTATTCCAGAAAAACACCTTCAGATCTGAGTCATATCCCTGTACCGGAATTAAAGGGACTTCTTCAAATAGGTGGCGAAATCGTTGCTCGCTTTCTCTTAAGGTCGCTTCACTTTGACACCGTTCAATCGCAATTGCCGCTAACCGCGTCGCAGATTCGATCAGTTTTTGATACTGCTCTGTCGGCAGGCTAGGACATCGAGCATACAAGCAAAATGTGCCTAAAACTTGATCTTGCAAGGAAAAAATAGGCATTGACCAAGCCGCTTGTAAGCCATAGCATAGGGCCAGATCTTTATACTCCCTCCATAGGGGATCGATCGCAATATTTTCGACAATGACCGGTTCCTTGCGATAGGCCGCTGTACCACAAGATCCGGAGCCTTCGCAGATGGGTAAACCATCAATGGCCTGATTATAGTTGGGGTGTAATTGGGGCGCTGCCACCAACGTTAAGCAGTTGTTTTGTGGGTCTGCGAGCAGAATTGAGCCTAACAGTTCTGGGGCTTGACTTTCTAAGGCCTGAATCAGTAAGGTTAAGGTTTCTGAGAGGGGGGCATTTTTGGCGATCGCCTCTAGCACCTGTTTTTGTCCATCTAGCCACAGTTCCTTGTATTTGCGATCGCTAATTTCAGTAAGCGTTCCCATCATCCGATCCGGACGATTATCCTCATTCTTAAATACCGTTCCCCGATCGAGTACCCAAATATAGTGCCCATCATGGCAACGCATACGAAACTCTAATTCATAACTGTTTCCGGTTTCTAAGACTGAATGCATCATTTCTTGATGCTTTTGTCGATCCTCTGGATGAATCAGGGAGAGAACTGTCTCGAAATTCGTGTCTATTTCCTGGGGCTTAAGACCCAGAAGCTCATAGAGTGGGTCATTCCATATCACCTTATCCGGTTCTATGTCCCAAATCCAAACCCCATCCGTTGTCGTTTCCATCATCAAACGTAATTGAGCGTCTTGGGTTTCTAGATGGATTGGTTTCATTCCCCCACGATCCTTGCTATTCATATATACCTGAATCGATCTTGACTATAACTTAAAACCCTATTCACGTCATGAATATGGATCTATTGTACAAAATAACCGCTTAACTGAAGTCAATATAGATACAGGTTTGGCCGTTTGGTCTAATCGTCAATCCAGGGTAAGCTAAAAGATCAAACCGATCAATTTATAGAAGTCAAAGCCTATGCGATCGCCTTCTCTACTTCGTTGTATACAACTAACTTGCCTTTCTCTTCTGCTTGTGCTGACCTCTTGGAGCATTACTCCTGATGCCTTAGCACTGACTCAAATTAAAATCTCCGATCTCTCCTACGAAATGTGTCCTCCAGAAATAGGTGAAGGAGCAGTCACCAGTGGTGGGTTATCTCAACCAGCCAACTGCTTCCTCATCCATGGACAAGCCACTAACCCGACAGGAAAAACCGTTTATGATGCTGATATTTTTGGTCGCGTCTACGATGCCAACCGCAACCCTGTCATGCAAAATCGGACTCGTTTGGGGTTAATTGAAGAAGTGCCACCGGGAGTCAGTGACTTTGAACTGAGAATCTCAGTGGCTGCCAATCAACCCACTCCCTTGATCCTAGAGCAATTCAAGGCTGCGGGTTTTAGTGGTCGAGTTCGGCGCTAAAAGCCCAATGACCCCTGGGCAAAGGAGACCTGAAGACTGTTAAACACACCGCTCAAAAATTGCAGCAAGAAAATTGCCAAAATGGGAGAAAAGTCTAGTCCCCCCAGGGGCGGAATGATCGACCGGAAAATATTCAGATAGGGATCGGTGAGCTGACTCAGGAGGGAAAATGGGGGATCAAACCAGTTGATACTGGGAAACCAACTCAATAAAACTCGAACAATCAGGAGTACAAAGTAAATTTGACAAAAGGTTGCTAGGGTGCTGGCAAGCAAGTACATAGGGATTCTATTCCTCAGAGATTACAGGATCAGTTGTTTTCTAATGTACCGGATCGCTTACCCGAAGTGGCAGAGGAATTTCCGAACCGGGTGGGAAGGGGGAGAGGGTTGTTAGAAGCGCTCTAAGTCTCGTGCCCGTTGTAACAATTGAGCGGCTGCCATAGCCCACTGTTGATTGCCGTCGGTTTCATAGAGTTTTTGGGCAAAGGCTAATACCCGTTGGGCTTCTTGATAGTCTTGTCGTTCTAGAAACACTAACCCGGCTCCATAATAGGCATTCCCATAATTGGGATTGGCTTCAGCAGCGTCTCGAAAGGCATTGAGGGCCCGATCCAGTTGACCTTGTTGTAATAAAATGGAGCCGATCGCATAATAGGCTTCAGCATAGGCTGGATTTTTTTCCACTGCTTGACGTAAAACCTCCAGGGCTGCTCCTAAATTCCCCTGTTCCTGATACATCAAACCCAAATAATAATAGGGTTCCGGAGCAGTCGGCGAAAACACCATGGCCTGCTGAAATGAGGCGATCGCCTCTGGTTGTCTTCCCTGTAACTTTTGCAGCAATCCCAAATTATAATGTCCGACTCCCAACTTCGGATCGAGTTCGATCGCCATCTGTAAATAATCCTGAGCCTGTTCTAAATTACTCCCCTCCAACAGTGCTGCCCCTAAATTTGCGTAGGCCATGGCAAAATTGGGATCGATCTGAATCGCTTGGTGAAAGGCACTAGCCGCCCCTTGCAGATCCCCCGTCTGTCGCAGAGCCAGACCTAAATTATACGGAGCAGGAGCCAAATTGGGCCCCAACCGAGCCGACTCCCTAAAGGCAGCGATCGCCTGTTCTATCTCTCCTGCTTGAATCAATTGCAAGCCTTGATTCAAATACTCGACCGCCTCAGTAGACACTTCCACCTGAGCCAACTTCAGGGTATCGAGTCCCCGGACTGCACTCCCAGAGAATAGCCCAGCGATCGCCGTTGCGTAGCAGAAACCAAGCCACCACCGATTACCAAAACCCATCATTGTCACTTTTCACTTCATTGGAGGGTACTCAATTTTCCTTGGTATAGCACACTTTCAAGCCACCGAGCGAGGGCGATCGAAACCGTTCAAGGGCAAACGATAAAAAAATTGATAAAAATTCATCAAAAATAACACTTATTCACGTTAGTTCAAAAACATACCCGAATTGCTTTAAAAGAGATTGCAATTTGTTCAATCTCCCTCCAGAAGAGGTAACCTCTAAAGTATTGAATCGATGGTGCATCATCCCATAAAGATGAGCGTCCATCCTACCCTCCTTTACCTAAAAAAATTGAGGAGAACCTTATGAACGAAACAGGAGTATTGTGCAGCCGTAATGTGGCCATTGTCGGCCCTTACATGGGTGGTAAAACCACGCTGCTCGAAAGTTTAGAATATGTCAGTGGCGCACTATCGCGTAAAGGCTCGATCAAAGACGGAACCAGCATTGGCGACGGATCGCCCGAAGCGCGATCGCAACAAATGAGTGTCGAAATCAACGTCGCCTCCACAGACTACCAAGACATTCACTTCACCTTCCTCGACTGTCCCGGTTCCATCGAATTTGCCCAAGAAACCTACAACGCCCTCATCGGCGTAGGTGCAGCCATTATCGTCTGCGAACCCGAACCCGATCGCATCCTCACCCTCGCCCCCCTCTTCAAATTCCTAGACGACTGGAAAATTCCCCATCTCGTCTTCATCAACAAAATGGATCGCGTCTGCACCGACGAAGAACGCTGTCTCACCAGTTTTTCTGCCCTGCTTAGTGCCCTACAATCCGTATCTTCGCGCCCCATTATTCCCCACCAATTCCCCATCGCTGCTGAAGACCAAATAATCGGCTATATTGACCTCGTAAGCGAACAAGCCTATCACTACCACCCCGACGCACCCGCCGATCCCGTTCCCCTTCCAGAGTCCCTCAAAGACGCAGAAACCCAGGCTAGAACCCAGATGCTCGAAACCCTAGCCGACTTTGACGACCACCTGCTCGAAGAACTCCTCGAAGACATTCAGCCCTCCCAAGAAGAAATCGTCAAAGACCTAAAAATGGAATTAGGAGCCGACTTAATCGTGCCCGTATTCCTCGGTGTAGCTTCAGACGGCTATGGCGTGCGTCCCCTCCTCGATGCCCTCAAACGGGAAGCTCCCGCCCCCAACCTCACCTCAGAGCGGCGGGGAGTAGACCTAGAGAGCCATAGTCCCATTGCCCAAGTCTTAAAAACCTATTACACCCCCCAAGGCGGGAAAATGTCTCTTGTCCGCGTTTGGCAAGGAGAAATTACCGAAGGTCTAGTTCTCAATGGCGTTCGCCCTGGCGGAATTTATCGCCTCTTCGGGCAACAACAAGAATCCGTCTCTAAAGCTGGCATCGGGGAAATTGTCGCCCTAGCGCGGATGGATGGCGTATACACCGGTGATACCCTATCCCCCACCAAAGACGTAGAAGCCCTACCCAAGGCCAATCTTGTACAGCCAGTCTATGCCATGGCGATCGCCCCCGAAAATCGCAAAGACGAAGTAAAACTCACCCCAGCCCTCAACAAACTCCTCGAAGAAGACCCCTCCCTCTATTGGGAACAACATGGAGACACCCACGAAGTCATCCTCTGGGGACAAGGAGAAATTCATCTCAAAGTCAGCCTAGAGCGGCTCAAACGTAAATACAACATTCCCATGGCCACCCATTTACCCAAGGTTGCCTACAAAGAAACCATCCGCAAACCCGTTGAGAGTATTCACGGACGCTATAAGCATCAAAGTGGCGGTCACGGGCAATTTGGCGATGTCTACTTAGATATCCGTCCCTTAGAGCGGGGAGAAGGCTTTACCTTCAATGAAACCATCGTCGGTGGTGTCGTCCCCAAACAATACATTCCTGGAGTAGAAACCGGAGTACGAGAATACCTCGTCCAAGGGCCCCTCGGCTTCCCCGTGGTGGATGTAGGGGTTACCCTCACCAACGGCAGTTACCACAGTGTAGACAGTTCCGAACAAGCCTTTAAACAAGCCGCTCGGTTAGCCATGACCACCGGCATGAGCCAAGGTAAGCCCATCTTACTCGAACCGATCGCCGCCATCACCATTTCCGCACCCACCGAATTTACCTCCAAAGTCCTGCAACTGCTCAGTGGTCGTCGCGGTCAAATCCTCGGTTACGAACCCCTGACCTCTTGGAAAGGATGGGATCAAACCTCTGCCTATCTTCCCCAAGCAGAAATGCAAAACTTTATTATTGAGTTGCGCTCTTTGACTATGGGAGTCGGCTTCTTTGACTGGAAGTACGATCACTTACAAGAAGTGCCCGATAAAGTCGCCGATCGCGTTTTAGCAACCCTGGCTGAATAAACTAGAGGGGGCGGTTTGCCCCCATGATCCCCATGATATGGAATATAGAGTATATTTTGCTCTCTCGCACTTGAATGCACTGAAGAAGGGGCCCCTGGGGCAATGGTGGCAACTCATTCCTGAACAATACGTGAAGCGACTACAAAGACAGCACTTTAATTTGTGAGCCATCATTGGGAAGGCCGTTGGCTTGAAGCGTTAGGCGATCGCCAGCTATTCTTTGAATCGGAGTTCCATTCATCAATCCCAGAAACTCCTCCACCCCAGCCAAGTTACAGGCTTGAGGATCGGCCTTAGCCGTCTGGTAATGGGTAGGAATGACAATTTTGGCATTGAGCATCTCTAGGGCAGCTTTAGCTTCTTCCGGGTCATAGGCCTTGGGGCCACCTCCCACCGGAATCAACACCACATCCGGTTTACCAATGAGAATTTTTTGCTCTACCGTAATCGGAGAAGCCATCCCCCCTAAATGCAGGATTTTCATCCCCGCTTGTCTCCACACCCAAGCCACATTACTGGGAAATCGACTTCCCGGCCGTTTTTCCAGGCGCTCGGCCACCATTCCCCGCACCTGCAACCCCTCATCAAGTTGATAATCTCCGGGTTCAAACAACAGTCTCGGTTGGCCGGGGAGGTCTTCCACATAGCCCTCATCCAACAGTTGGGAACTGATTAACACGAGATCGGCTTCCACATTGGGGGCGGGATATTGGGCCGTACAACCAATCGGGCGAAAGGGATTAACCAAAATCTGATAACCGCCTCCGGTAAACAGGAAGCAAGTATGGCCTAGACTCTGTATGGTAAGTCCACTAGGGGTTTGGGCTTGGGAAGAATACACAGAACTGACAAGGGTGGCGATCGCCATTGCCCCTGTCATGCTGATAAAGTTGCGCCGTTTCATGGGTAATTAATTATCTCTCATCCACTATTTATTATCTATGGTGCGGTCGATCTATGTATGGTGCAGTTTCGCTCTTCAAGAAGAGAGCGATCGCAGAAAGTTCCGCAATAGGTCTTTCCCTTTCGTGGTGAGAATACTTTCAGGATGGAACTGAACCCCTTGAAGGTGGGGATATTGACGATGGCGAACCCCCATAATGGTTCCATCTTCAACCCAAGCCGTAATTTCTAGCTCTTTTGGGCAACTGTTGCGGTCAATGGTCAAACTATGATAGCGCGTTGCATTTAAGGGACTTTCTAGACCGGCAAAAATCCCCACCCCGTTATGGTGAATGGGGGAGGTTTTACCATGCATGAGGACAGGAGCCGAAACAATTTTACCGCCAAACACTTGGCCGATCCCTTGATGGCCCAGACACACCCCCAAAATAGGCACTTTAGGCCCCAATTGGGCGATCGCCTCTAGGGACACTCCCGACTCTTCCGGTCGTCCCGGCCCCGGAGAAATCACGATCGCATCCGGTTTGAGCGCTTGAATTTCCTTCAGAGAGATGCGATCGTTTCGATACACCTGAATCTCTTTGGCTTGGGGAAACTCTTGTCCCAATTCCGCCAAATACTGAACTAAATTGTATGTAAAACTATCGTAGTTATCGATAACAAGGATCATGGGAGCCGTTAAGAAAACAGGAGAACCAGTTTAGGCAATAGTAGAATCACACCGACCAGAATTGAGGCGATCGCCGAGAGCATCACCGCTCCAGCCGCACAATCTTTAGCAATTTTCGCCAATTCATGATAGTTCTGTTCTACCGTTAAATCTACCACGGCTTCTAAAGCCGTATTCAGTAACTCTAGCACCAAAACCAAACAAATCATCACCGCCAAAACCGACGCTTCCACCGCATTCACATGCAACAGCGATCCCAGAATCATCACCAGGGTTGCCAACACCACATGAATGCGAAAATTCCGTTGCGTTCTAAAAGCGTAAGTTACCCCCGCCCAAGCATACTTAAAACTGGTAAGCAAATTCTCAGCCACCCGCCAAGACGAGTCACGATGAGTAACCCTGGAGGAATGGTTAGATTCAACCGTTGAAATCGAGAGTTTACTAGACATAAGGTTCACCATATATTGAGGGCAAAGGTGGGGATCTGTTAATGTGAGCAATGTGAGCGTTCGTCGGATTCCGTCATCTGTCGAGTAACCCAGACCCTAAGCAGAAATTGAATTCACCATGAGGGTAACTCATATAACCGGAGTTGACATCCCCTCTCGGTTGCCTAACTCTAAACCCACTTGCACCAGCAGAGAGTCCTGTTTTTCCCACATCGCCTGTAAACTGGCTTCATCGGGATGATCCCAGCCCAACAAATGCAGTAAACCATGGGCACACAGCCAAGCCAGTTCCACCGTTTCTGAATGGCCCTGTTCCTCGGCTTGATCCCTAGCCATCTCCACCGAAATCATCAGATCCCCTAAGTATAAGGGGTCTTCACTCTCTGGCAGAAGAGGGGTATCGCTCTCTAGAGCAGCAAAGGCTAAAACATCTGTGGGTCGGTCTTGCTGGCGATATTGGCTATTAAAGCTCTGGATCTCTGAATTATCCGTTAACCGTAAACTTAATTCATAGGCAGGAGCAGGAGGAAGCTCTAAATTAAGATCCAGATGCTCCAGCCAAGTACACAGCCATTGATGCAACAGTTCTGCGGTTACCGCAGGCTCAACAACCGACTCGCTCATCTCAATGTTGACTTCAACATCCATAGGGCCAATCTCCTATCGGGTGAGGTAAGAGAGTCCCACCAACAGACCCAAGAGAGCCAGAGTCGTTAGGGTAAAGTGGATTAAGGATTTTCTCCCTTTACGCACCATATTCCTCATCGCGAGTTTCACGTAACTGGCTTGAGGTTCTTGTGCCGTCGTTTCGGCCGTTTCCGGTTGTTCAGAAGAAATAGAAGAGGTTTGAGGTTCTGTCATATCAAGGGGATTAAAATTGCTTCTTTCAACTGTAACAGTTGGGTTAGGGTTTTAAGGAGTGCCCCTAGGAATTTGAGGATTCTGTGAATATACAGGTTGTCTTGATTCTATTTTGAGCAAAACTTTACCTAATCTTGTTGTGTATTGCCTTAATCTTTACCAATTCTTCATATTGAATCGGATAAGCTGGAGAGGATAGCAGAGCCTATCGTCTGGAGGAATCGAGCGCCGTGAAGTCCCAACAAGTTATCTTGACTCTAATTCTATTGTGTTTGCGATTATTCCTAACTGGTTGTACAATGCGACCGGCAACCCAGACTGCTCCTCTAGCACCGGGACGAGGCAGGTTTACTCAAAGGATTGGTTTACCCGCTTTACAAGAGTGGGCGATCGCCCCTCAAGAATACCATGATTCAGAATATAAGATTGATCCTCTGCTAAAATTCAAATGATCCGCCTCGTCAATTCATGGAGATAGAGAAAATGATCATGCCCAATTTTATAGTCATAGGTGCTGCTAAATCAGGAACCAGCTCCCTTCACAACTATCTTAGTGAACACCCGGAAATTTATATGAGCAAAAATAAAGAACCCAATTTCTTTGCTTATGAAGGATGGCAACCGGATTACTGCGGATCTGGAGACGCAGAAGCTCCAACTAATGTAAAAACGGTTCCCTACTTAAAAGATTATCAAGCTCTTTTTGATGGAGTAACTAAAGAGAAAGCAATTGGAGAATCTTCTCCTTGTTATCTCTATATGCCAGAAGCACCCACACGCATTAAACGCTATATTCCAGAGGCAAAATTGATAGCTATTTTGCGCCATCCTGTTGATCGAGCTTATTCCCGTTATTCACACTTTTGTCGTAATGGACGAGAGACACTAGATTTTAGTGAAGCCTTAAAGGAAGAAGACAATCGTAGAAAAAATCATTGGGCCCCAGGGTGGCGTTATCTCGATTTTGGTTTTTATAGCATTCAAATTCAACGGTATTTAGATCGATTCGATCGGGAGCAAATTCAGATCTATCTTTACGAAGATTTGAAAAGCGATCCTAAACATATGATCAAAAATATTTTTCAATTTCTAGGAGTTGACGATACATTTCAGCCTAATTTATCTGTTAAGTATAACCAATCTAATATTCCCAAAAATCGAGTTTTTCATAGATTTATTAGCGAGAACAATATTTTAAAAAGTATGATTCGACCCTTGATTCCTGCTAAAATTAGAAAGCCGATGGCGGCAAAAGCTTACCGAAAAAATTTAAGCCGACTCAAGCCCCTGTCTCCAGAACTGCGACAGGAATTAATTCCCATCTTCAGAGAAGATATTTTAAAGCTCCAAGATTTGATTGGGCGAGACTTGTCCCATTGGCTCGTTTAGCTTTGATTATAAGGAAGTCCCCTTTTTTTAAGGGGGATTTAGGGGGATCAAAGTGTACCGCATAGCAGAGCCAACTGCTGTAACAACTGCTTCAATTTCGGTGGGGTCAAGAATCAAGCTAATACAGCAGTTGTCACGCTTTATGCGGTACATTAACGGCAGTTTTTAAAGATAGACAGAATAGCTCAAATCTCGCTTGAGCATGTATTTCACTCCCCCCATTCCCCCATTACAGCGCTTTGCGCTGTATGCAGGCGATCGCCTCCACCAGTCGTTCAATTTCCCCAACTTCGGTAAAGTAGTGAACACAAGCGCGGACACAGTTCGGATGCAAGATCGTCCTCACCATCAAATTTTGGCTCTCTAAAGCACCCACAAGTTGCTGGTGTTTACCGCTTTCGAGTTGGAAGGAAATTAAACCGGATTCGGGTGGCGTGGCTCGCAGTCGATGCACTTGGGGGATGTCTCCCAGTTTCTCCCAGAGTATAGCACTGAGTTGACAAATTCGATCATAACGCTGTTGAGCGGTTCCCCAGGATTGATGA
Organism: Roseofilum capinflatum BLCC-M114; assembly: GCF_030068505.1. Lineage (NCBI taxonomy): Bacteria > Bacillati > Cyanobacteriota > Cyanophyceae > Desertifilales > Desertifilaceae > Roseofilum > Roseofilum capinflatum. The sequence continues at coordinate 7,959 of NZ_JAQOSO010000031.1, read as the reverse complement.
AAGGCGATCGCCGCTCGCAGTCCTGCAAGCAGGGGATACGCAGAAGTTGCGACTTCATAGCGTCTCCCATCGGGTTTCCATCCCTTGGGTTGTCCTGCGGTGGTAGTGAGAATGCCGCGCCAACCGATATAGGTAGGATTCAGGATTTCTAAGGCTTCTGGACGCACGTATAAGCCACCTAAACCTTCCGGGCCACACCACCATTTATGACCGGTAAAGGCATAAAAATCCACTCCATCGTCCGTTAAATTCAGGGGTAAAGATCCCACAGATTGGGCGGCATCGACTAAGATTTGAGTCTCTGGATTTTGCGATCGCACTGCCGCTACAATTTCCTTTTGTGGCAGCACTTGGCCCGTATTCCAGAGCAGATGACTGAAGATCACCAGTTTAGTATTGGGTTGGACAGAGTTGGCGATCGCCTCTACCGGGTTCCCTTCATTCAACGTTGCCAAAACCGGACAAGTCGAAACCTCCACCCCAAACCGACGACTAATTTCTTGAGCTGCGGCAATAATTCCTGGATGCTCACAGTCCGTTAATAGAATATGATCACCTGCTTGCCAGGGAATTCCCCACAGGGCAATATTACATCCGGTTGACACATTTTCCGTCAGGGTAATACTACTAGAGGGAACCTCTAGTTCAGCCGCGATCGCCTCCCGTGTTTCCTGCAATTCTTGCGCCACCCAATCCCCCACCCTATGGGAAAAGGGCCCCAGATCTTGAATCTGGCGATAGGAATCAAAAATAGCTTGCAGTGCTAATTCTGGCAGCGGCCCTTGACCCCCATAATTAAAATACCCTTTATGGTTCAGAGCAGTAAGCTGTTGCCGGTGTTGAGTAACGTTCATTAGCCCTTTCAAGTTCCCTATTTCAAGTTCTCTATCATAAATGATCCGTGGCACGATCCATTCATGTGACAATGTTAGATGAAGCTTTCAACGGTAACCATGACCCAGACCTACACGATTAAAATCCATAATCGCCACACCAACCAACACCATACCCTGCAAGTTCCCGATGACCGCTATATTCTGCAAAATTGCGAAACTCAAGGCGTAGAACTGCCCTTTTCCTGTCGTAATGGGGCTTGTACCACCTGCGCGGTGCGTATCCTGTCTGGAGAAGTCTACCAACCCGAAGCCATGGGACTCTCCCCCGACTTACAAAAACAAGGTTATGCCCTGCTGTGTGTCAGTTATGCCCGATCCGATTTAGAAGTGGAAACCCAAGATGAAGATGAAGTGTATGAACTGCAATTTGGGCGCTATTTTGGTAAAGGCAAAGTGGAAATTGGCTTACCTTTAGAGGATGATTAAATCTAAATCTGGCTGGCATCGTGGATGGAAAACCCTGGTTTGGGTGACATTGACGATGGGTTTGGCGGGCTGTCCATCTTCTCCTCCAGTGGGGACAACGGTGACGGTGGAAAGAATTGTGAGTGGGAATACCCTAGAGGTGAGCGGCGATCGCTCTACCTCGGAAACCGTCAGACTCATTGGTATTGCTGCCCCATCTGAAGAGCAGAAACCCTGGGGAAGGGAAGTTAAAGACTATCTAGAAAATCGTCTTGATCAACAAGCCGTTACCTTGGAATTGGATCGAGAAACTGAAGATTCCTATGGCCGTATCTTGGCCTATGTTTGGCTCGATGGCGAGTTGATTAATGAAGAATTGGTTAAAGAAGGGTATGTTTTAGCCCAGGAATGGTTTCCCAATACCCAATATAGCCAGCGTCTCCAGTATGCCGAGCAAAGAGCAAGAACCCTGGGTTTGGGGATTTGGAATCCGGAAAAGCCCATGCGCTTGACCCCTAGTGAGTTTCGTCGTCGTCAATAGAATGGGTAATGGGTAATGGGTAATGGGCTATCTACGTGCAAAAAAAATAAGGAGAGCCATAGGACTCTCCCTACCATCAGGGTGCATCTACTTACCATATTATTACATAACAGGGGTGTGGGGTGAAACCCCTTTTTGTGATGTTTTGATAAAAAAATTGGGGTGTTTTAGACCCCATTTTTGTGCAAAAATTCCGTATTTTTTCTGGTTGTCTCCAGTACACTCCCTAGGAGATGAATTAATTTTTGAAGTTAACTTCAGAGTTATCTTGGAGAATGCAACCGATTGTTTGGCAAAAGAGCTGAACTTGGGTTAAACCCTCAGTGTGACCACTGAAAAGACTACGGATCGGAGATCTGGGCAGTAATGTGAAGCAATCATGAAGTTTAACCGTCTAACTGCTTGGCCAAAAGTTGGTTGGTTAACTTTGGATCGGCTCGACCTCCGGTTTTCTTCATCATTTGCCCGACAAAGAAGCCTTTGAGCTTGGTTTTGCCGTTGCGGTATTGTTCGAGTTCCTTGGGATGAGCTTCCAGAACTTCGGCGATCATCCCGTTCAGGGTGTCGGGATCGGAAATTTGGGTTAATCCCTTGCTTTCGACTAATTTTTCCGGCGATCCGCCTTTGGTGAGAAGTTCCGGGAGCAGATCCTTGGCAATTTTGGAGCTAATGGTTTTGGCTTCAATCAGCTTGATTAACTCGGCTAAAGCTTCTGGAGTCAGAGCGATGTCGGTAATTTTGGCTTTCTCGGCATTCAGATAAGCGGCAATATCGCCCATGATCCAGTTTGCCGCAAGTTTGGCGGTTCCTCCAGCCGCGAGGGTAGCCTCGAAAAAGGTGGCTACGCTGCTATCATCGGTGATCACGCGAGCATCATAGGAGGATAAGCCTAATTCGCTTTCATAGCGATCGCGTTTTTGAGCTGGTAATTCCGGTAATTCTCCCGTCCATTCCGACAGTTGATCCGCAGAAACCTCTATCGGGGGTAAGTCGGGTTCGGGAAAATAGCGATAGTCGCTCGATCCTTCCTTACTCCGCATACTGACGGTGCGTTGCGCTCCTTCTTCCCACAAGCGGGTTTCTTGGAAAATGGGTTCTCTCGCTTCAATGGCTTCAATTTGCCGTTCAATCTCGTAATCAATGGCTTTCTGAATGGCACTAAAGGAGTTCATATTTTTAATTTCCACCTTTACGCCAAACTCTTTTTGACCGACGGGACGCACGGAAATATTCACATCACAGCGCAATGATCCTTCTTGCATGTTGCCATCGCTCACCCCCAGATAGCGCACAATGCGGCGCAATTCTTGGGCATATTCAGCCGCTTCTTCCCCAGAGCGTAGGTCAGGTTCCGAGACAATTTCGATCAGAGGAACTCCTGCGCGATTATAGTCTACGAGGGAGAAGGTGGAACCGGATAGGCGATCGCTCCCTCCATGGACTAATTTTCCCGCATCCTCTTCCATATGTAAGCGAGTAATGCCGATTTTTTTCCGTTGCGGTTTGCCGTCTTTATCCGCTAACTCAATTTCCAGCCACCCATGTTCGGCAATGGGCAGGTCATATTGGGAAATCTGATAATTTTTGGGCAAGTCGGGGTAAAAATACTGTTTGCGATCGAATTTGCTGTATTTGGCGATCGTGCAGTTCAGGGCTAAACCCGCTTTCACCGCATATTCTAAAACCTTCTGATTCAAAACCGGCAACACCCCCGGTAAACCCAAGCAAATGGGATCGATATTCGTGTTCGGTGTTGCACCAAAGGCTGTGGAAGAATAGGAGAAAATCTTGGTCTCGGTACTCAACTGACAATGAGTTTCCAAACCAATGATCGCTTCATACTCGGTTTTTGCAGGTGCAGCAGTGGCCATAGGTGAAGTCTTCTTTTAATTTCAGGTTAACTTCCATTATCGCTGATCTGTGGGGGATAGGGGAATGGGGGAATAGGGATGGGATATCAAGTCCGATTAAACTGCTATGATTACCCATTATCGTAGGGTGGGCAGGAGGAGGGCGCGACCTCATTCACATTCGACAAACAGACCCTGCCCACCTTTCCCGATACTTTGATTGATCACCCAGATTTGATATGAGAGAGGAGGCGATCGCCTACGCGCAGCCCCAAGAGGCCTATTACCATGATACAGCAGTTTTCGTTGCTATGGGGTACATTTGAATCGCCCTCAATCTGCCTTTACACAACACTCAGAGGGACTTTATTGCTCATTATTCATTACTCATTACTTAACAGCGCAAAGCGTTGTATTTCAGCACTATTGGTAATAAACAACTCCTTCCCTTTCTGGGCTGAAGCTTGTTTATAATTATTCATTCCATATTGCAATTCCCACTCAAAAATCTGAGCAAATTCAAAATTTTTCCGAATTTCTAGAGAATCATCATAGGTAATCAACCAACGATGAGAACAAGCTTTCATCTCTTGGGCAAAGCGTTGATGCTCAAAGCTCGTATGCAGATCTCCATCTTTGCCATATAATTTAGATTTTTTAGCCACCAAATAGGGTGGATCTAAGAAAATAAATACCCGTTCTCCATCCGGTTTCAGCACTTCGCTATAGTCCAAATTAGTGATTTGTACATCCTGCAAAACTGGGGCTAACTTCGCCAAACGATCGATCGAAGAATTAGTAAACCGCCGCAAAAATGCCTGCTGAGAAAATCCCCCCGATTCCACCGTTCCTGAAAAACTAATCCGGTTGAGTACAAAAAACCGAACCGCTCGCTCTAAGTCTGACAAATACTCTACCTTAACTTTTAAGTAGTCCCGAAACAACCCTTTACCATCAGTGCAACTGGCTTTAACTTTACGGACTTCTGAGACTAATTGCTCTAAATCAGATTGGGCAACTTTCCAAAAGTAATATAATTCGGGATTCAAGTCATTGATCCAAATCTTTAAGTTTGGATAGGTTTGCTTGAGGTAAATAAACAAAGATCCACCGCCAACAAAGGGTTCTCTATATTCCCACTGTTCGCCAAATTCTTTGGGCAAATGTTTAATAATTTTTTTGATTGCTCTAGCTTTTCCGCCGGGATAGCGTAGGGGACTTTTAATCATGATGAATATCAGAAGTTTTGCCCTCTCCCTTTCATGTCCGCTTTGCGGAAAATCCCTCTCCCACAGGAGAGGGACTTTAGAACATGATTTCTATAGCTAGTCTAAATGAGTTGTGCAACGGGAAATGCCCTCTCCCTAAATCCCTCTCCCACAGGAGAGGGACTTATACTCCCCTTCTCCCTTCGACTTCGCTCAGGGCAGCGCCTGCGGGAGAAGGGGCTGGGGGATGAGGGGCAGCCATTACACAACTCATTGAGGTTTGCTCTACTCAATCAAGCCTTCAGGAGGGTTGATTTCTATTTTACCTTTTTCCAGATCGACTACGGGTACAATCTCTTGGACAAAGGGAATTAAAACAGTTTTCGGCCGATTAGTTTTGCGGCGCGGCTTTTTGATTTTACTTTTACGATTCGGAGCGGGCTTAGGGGAGGTATCCGACTCTTCTGGATTGGCTTCCTCTTTCGGATTCAGTAATTTGACTTCTAACAGGTCATTTCCAGCAGTAATGAGATCAACCACCACACCTAAATTTTCTCCAGTTTCCTGGATGTAAACCTCTAAACCGAGCAAATCTTGGACATGATATTCATTATCCTCTAGTTGGGGGCGATCGCTCACAGGAACGAAAAGTTTGGCTTTTTGCAAGGCTTCCGCTTGATCGCGGGTGTCAATTCCGTCTAAGGTAAGCACATATAACCCTTTTCCCGGAATTAAGCGCCCCTCCAATAGCTCAATGGGTTGGGGAGCTTTTGCACCCAAGGGTTGTATCCAGCGCATTCCGGGTTCTAAAAACCGCTCTGGAAAGTCGGAATCCGGATAAACTCGCACGTCTCCATCTAGTCCTTGAGCAGCGACAATATGACCAATTTCAATCCATTCATTTTGATTCATAAACTTTATAGCGCTCGCTTTGATTCGGTTCGCTTTGGATTTGTTGGAGAAGGTTTTGAGAATGTTTGATTGCCGCTTCCCACTCCATTTCGACTAAGTTATTGAGTGCTTGCTGGGTGTTCCCAGGAAGAGGCTCTCCAGTTGCTAGACTTCCCTGAAATTCAGTCATTAGATCTTGTAGCTTTTCTTGTTGTTCTCTAGAAAAAAAGCGATCGCCTTGAGTGCGGTGTAAAATAATAGCCGTTGCACTTTCTCGCCCGATCTCTAAATCCCTCAATTGTTGCTCAATCTGGTCTAAAGCTTGACCGGGTGTTTCCCGAACTGCTTGTTGCTCGCCGCAAATTGCTCGGTATCGGGTGGGGAGATCGTGCGAGCGATCGCCGAATTCTGGAATAATGGCAATAGTCGTCATCTCAGGATTTTCTGTAATCGGAATTTTACTTTCCTCATCTTAGCAATACTCGCTTTAAGTATCATCTGTCTGCTCGCTCGCTAGAGAAAGGGAGCGAGCAAGATGTTTGCACTCCTTCAACGCTCCCCCATTACCCATTAACGGGATACCGCAGTTTGCAGATAGGTTTCTTCTACGACTTTGGCGAGTCTGCCCATAGCGGTAGCAATTTCTTCCTCGGTGGCGGTTAAACTAATGCGAATACATTGGTTTTTATGGGGCCACTCTTCTTGCAATCCAGGGAAAAATGTGCTTCCGGGAACCACAATTACGCCGACTTTTTTCAGATTTTGGTAGAGTTCCCAATCGGTAATCGGTAAATCCCGCAGCCATAACCAGGCAAAGATCGCCCCTTCTCCTTTATGCAAGAACCAAGGTAAATCATTGGGCATAGCCTCAGTTAAACTGGCTTCCAATTGGGCGAATTTGCTTTGATAATGGGGACGAATGACGGTTTCTGAGAAATTTGCCAGTTGACCGGATTGAATGGCTCTAGCGGCGATCGCCTGACCATAGCGTGAGGAGTGAATACACAAATTGGTCTGGAAGGCTTCTAAAATGTTGATCAGACCCGGATCGCCAATGGCCACGCCAATCCGTTCACCCGGTAATCCCGCCTTCGATAAGCTCATACAATGCAATAAATTACCGCCAAATTGGGGAGTCATTTCGGTAAAATTCAAGGCGGGGAAAGGCGGCCCATAGGCAGAATCAATCAGCACCGGTACATTATATTCGGAGGCTAACCCACTAATTTTATTGACTTCTTCATCCGTGAGAACATTACCGGTGGGGTTACAGGGACGGGAAAAAATCACACATCCCGTATCCTCTGTAATTTTCAACTGACTAAAGTCGGGGCGATATTTAAACCGATGATTGCCTTCGTCAATATCTAAGGTGGGTTTATAGGCCTTTAATGCTTCCGGCGTTAAACAGACTCCACCATAACCCGTATATTCAGGACTTAAGGGTAAAACCACTTGCTTAAGTTGTCCCTCGGTGGTGTATCCCCCAAAGGCATTGGCTGCATAAAAATAAACCGACTGAGAGCCTGGGGTAATGAGAATGTTGCGATCGCTCAAATTCAACCCATAGCGTTGATTAAAATCAGTTACCACCGCATCAATCAACGGCTGATACCCTTGGGAAGATCCGTACCGACAAACTACTTCCCCATATTCAGGACTCGCCAGTAAATCAGTCGTACATTCTCGCCATAGTTGTTCCACGGGCGGTAAAATCACCGGATTCCCCGCACTCAAATTAATAAATTGCTGCCCTCCTCCAGCACGCAATGTTTCAATAATATCTTTCATAATGGCTCGTACTCCACTAAGACGAGACATCTGAGTACCAAATTGAGTTAGGGCAGGTTCCATAAGCTATTCTAGAAATTCTTGGGTTAGCATATCGCAAGTCCATTGGATTTGTGAGCTAGAAATGCCCTCTCCCTTTCATGTCCGCTTTGCGGAAAATCTCTCTCCCGTGGGAGAGGAACTTTTCCCCTTCTCCCTTCGACTTCGCTCCCTTCGACTTCGCTCAGGGCAAGCAGGACAGCGCCTGCGGGAGAAGGGGGTAGGGGGATGAGGGGAAATGCCCTCTCCCTATATCCCTCTCCCACGGGAGAGGGACTTCTGCTCCCCTTCTCCCTTCGACTTCGCTCCCTTCGACTTCGCTCAGGGCAAGCAGGACA